>NZ_MAQZ01000050.1:0-43081 GCF_001756285.1 Frankia sp. CgMI4 | reverse complement strand
CGGAACGCGGATCTCCAGAGCCGAGCGAAGGATACGGGGCGGAACCGCGTCAGGCCAGGCAGCGCCTGGCTGGCGCGGTGTCACTCCCGCCACAGCCATGATCAAACATCACGACTCCGGTGGACCGCCCGCATCTCGATCGATGCGGCACCGTACACCACCTGGACGCCGCGCCGTCATCGGATGGTCGGAAAGGGCCACGCAAGCCTGGGGGCCGACCGGCCGGATCTAGAGATACAGACCCGTCAGGCCGTCGTCCAACCGCTCCGCCGCGACGGCGTGCACGTCCCGCTCCCGCAGCAGAACGTAGGTGGTCGAGTGCAGCTCCACCTCGGCCCGGTCCTCGGGGTCGAACAACACCCGATCGCCAACCTGGATGGTCCGCACGGCCGTCCCCACCGCGACGACGTCCGCCCAGGACAGGCGCTTCCCCATATGCGCGGTCGGGGGGATGACGATGCCCGCCTTCGACCGCCGGTCCACGGAATCCTCACGCGGCTCGACCAGCACGCGGTCGTGCAGGAGCCTGATTGGCAGCGCGCCGGACTGCATGACACCCGATTGCGTGCCCACCCCAGCCGCGCCGACCCCGTTGACACCGCCGGACACAACGTTCACAGGGTCGGACACTACCCGCCTTCCAATCACCGGTGACACCCCAGGCGGCATTTCACGACCGCCCGATCGACCGACCACGTCCGCCGGCCGAGACTTTCCACGCCTCCCGGCCGGCATCCACGCACCCCACACCTCCTCACCGGAGGGGCCAGCCCGGCCGTCCTGATTCCCCGCCAACGTTCCGCCCGGGAATGCCCTCGGGTGACGGGACGCGACGAAGAACGCGATACCCCCACTTCGCCTTATCGGAGCAGAGCCAGCCGAACCTCCCCGGATGGGGAATGGTCYCCCAACGCGGTATAAGCTGCCGCCCATCGCCGCCCGGGCTGGCGCTGACGGGGGCGAGCCGGTCACCCCTCGATCGTCCGTTGGCGCCCAGGTAACCGTCGGCACGTAACGAACCTCAGGGATGGGGCACGATCATGGCACTGCGTATCAGCGTCGACCTCGATGGGCTACGGTGGGCCGATCTGTTCCGCTTCGTCGATCTCGCCCGCAGCGGCGGCATCAGCGCGGAGGACCAGGTTGACGTCATCACCTACGGCAGTGACCCGATGTCGGTCAGCCTGTCGGYCCGCATCTACCCGGCATCCGAGGGGTTCCTCTCCACGGAGCAGCCGGACACCTCCGGCGACAGCATGCGCGGCGCCCCGCTCTCGATCAGCCCCGGGGCCGGCAGTCCCAACGGCTCGGGGTTCGCCTACGACGGTCCCACCGACCGCGCGGCCTCGGCCAACGGTGCCCACTACCCGGCGTTCGACAACGCCGCGGACCGTGCGGTCCCGCAGAGCAGCAACGGCCTGCCGTCCTCCTACGGACCCGGGTACGACGGACCCGCCGAGCGGGGCGCTCAGGCGGCGGGGGGTGGGCACTATCCCGCGTTCGACGGCCAGCCCGACCGCATGCCGCCGGGTGCCGGCGGGCAGTTCGCGGGTTTCGAGCCGTTCGACCGGTCCGCGCCGGGCAAGGAGCCCGGAGGTGCCCCCGGGCAGGTCGAAAGTCCCTACATCGAGGAGTTCGCCAGGCTTCAGGAGGGTCTGATGCGGCAGGTCCGCCGCACGGACGAGGTCCGGCCGGACCGGTCCTGATCTGCGATCAGCGCCTCCCCGCGGCCACGCCGTCCGGACTCCGGCTCGGCATGACCATGCGGCCCGTCCCGGCGAACCCACTTCCCGCCCTCACCGCACGTAAGGGAGAGGGAACCATCAGCGGCGTCTGGCACCGCGAGTCAGAAACGGAACGTGAGTCAGCGGTGACGGTGAACCCGAACGGGCTACACCCTTCGTGCCCGCTGGCCCGCTATGGTGCATGCTGCCGGTGATGGAGGATCCGCGCCTTGCTGACGTCGAGCAGTATCACGGGCGACTGCGCTCGGAGCTCGACGTCATCGCCCGTGGGCCGGTCCTGGTCGGCCCGAAGATCGTCGAGCATATTCACTCGCTGATCACCCTCATCGACCTTCATCAGCCGAATGAGTTCGACCTCTGCCTGAGCTGCGACCGTCTCTGGCCCTGCGCGTCGATCATCGCGATCACCGGCATGTCGCCGGGCGCCGCACCGGACAGCCGGGCGGTTGACGAGGCCAGGATGTTCCCTCCGGCTCGCCCCGCGGCCAGACCGCCCGCACCGCAGTCACCCCCGCCACCACAGTCACCCCCGCCACCACAGTCACCCCCGCCACCACAGTCACCCCCGCCACCACAGTCACCCCCGCCACCACAGTCACCGGTCAGGCCGCCTGTCCCGGTTCCTGGACAGTTCCCCGAGCCGATGCCCGGGGCGGCTGCCCACCTGCCCATGGGGTCCCCGGCAGACTCCGACCACCCGCCGTCCGGCGGATACTCCGACCGTTCGGGCTACCCGCCCCCGGCTGCCCATCCCGCCCAGCGGGGTGCTCCGCGGCCAACCGGTGCCCGGCCACGACTGCCCGGCGGGCGGCAACATGCTCCCAACGGATACTCCTCGGACCGGTATCCGACGGGCGGGTACCCCACGGACCGGGACCGGTCCGCCGCGGACGGCTACCCGCCGGCCGTAAACCCGTCGGTGGCCCGGGACGATGTCGTCGTGCCGTCATCCCGGCCCGCTCCCTCGATCTCCGGTCCGGTCGAGATGGCCACGGCCAGGGTCGAGACGCCGCGCTCGATGACCGGCACCGGAACCGGGCCAGGCGGCCCGTCGGACCCCGGTCCCGCGCTGCCGGGGCCCGGACGCCACCAGGGCCGGCCATCACCCCAGCCGGGGCCGACGCCGCCGGAATCCACCCGGTCGGGATCCATGCAGCCGGGATCCACACACCGCGGACAGCCCGACCGCGGACGGCCGGGCCCGGCCGAGTCCCCGGGACGCCCCGCGGGGAACGGGGCGAGAGCCTGGGCAGACCGTCCCCGAGCACCGCAGCGGCGCGCGGAACCGGGTGGGCAGCCGACGAGGGACCAGCCCGGCCCACGGCCCATCGGCCGTCCCGACCACCCCGGGCCGGCCTTCGATCGGAACCCGACCCCGCCCGACGGGCGCGCCCCGGACGGAACCGGTGGTGTACCGCATGGCTACGGTAGCCGGTACGCGCAACCTGGGATCGACCCGCCGAACTCGTCACACCCCGGTCGGGCTGCCATGCCGCGAACAGCCGCGCGAGCGGATGCGGATGCGGACATGGTGCCGTCCCCCCGCAGCGATCTGTCGGCGGCGGCGGCCCGCATCGACCAGACCGCGGTCGACGAGGTCACGCGGGCCTGGATGGCTCGCCGCGAGTCGGTGCTGGACGGCATCGACGTCATCTGACGCCATCCCCGACGTGGTCACCCGCCCGGCCGTCCCAGCGGGGCAGGCCGACCCGCCCCGCTGGGACGGCCTGCCACCCCGGCCCGGCACCCCGGCGGGGGAAGCGCCGATGCCGTCCTCGGCGCGTCGCGTCGCCCGGACGTCCCGGTCGCGGTATCCAGATGCGTCGCGTGGCCGTTGCCCGGCTCGACGACCACAGAGGGTCAGGTTTGGGGGGGCGGTCATGGTGGCAGTAACGCGACGCGGCAGACCCCCGCACCGGAACGACGACCGTGACTGACAACCCCCCGGAAGGTGAGGCGTGGCCGAAGCTCTCAGCGCACGCTTCGACCTGCCCGCCGATCCCCGCGCCGCCAGCCGAGCCCGCCGGCTGGTCACCGAGCTGCTCGCCGCTTGGGGCCGCCCGGAGACCGTCGAGGTCGCGCAGCTACTCGTCAGTGAGGTCGTGACGAACGCGGTGCGCTTCGTCGGCGCCCGCGCCGCCCTGTGCCTCACACTGTCCCTGCGCGACGACCGGATCCGCATCGCGGTCGACGACGGAAGCTCGCTGTGGCCGGTGCTGAAGCCCGCCCACGACGACGACGAGTCGGGCCGGGGCCTGCATCTGGTCGCCGCGCTGGCAATGCAGTGGGGTGTCGTCGAGGTACCGGACACCCGGGGGTCAGGCAAGCAGGTCTGGTTCGACCTGCCACGCCAACAGGATCCGATCGAGGCGGTCTGCGGCTCCTGACCAGGGCCGCCGACCGATTCCTCCCGAAGCGTCGTCGCGCGACTTCCGGTGGCCAGGTTGGCAATGAGACTGCTTCAGCTGCTGTTCAGCCAAGCCGCATACCGTCAAGCCGCGTACCGTGACGTACGTCTCCTCTGCATCACGACCGTGATCGCGCCTGTCGATCCTACGGGGGTAGTCATCGAGACTCCGGTCCTGCTCGGCGCTGTCAGCGCCGAGAGCGCCGCCGCGCCCGCGCCCCCGCTTCCACCGCCGGTGGTGCTGACCCGGCAGCTACTACGACGCCCCGGTGCCCACCCGGACGACAACTCCGACGACGTGGCTGCAACGACACCGAGCTCTACAACGAAACCGAGCTCTACAACGACACCGAGGGGCGAGCTCGTCGCATCCCCGGCCGGTGACGTCCACGTCTTCGCCGAACCGCTCGCGCTCCGTCTCGGACCGGTTCGATCGTCCCGGTCCCGGCGGCGCAACGTCCTGCTCGCCGGCGTGCTCGCCGTGCCCCTCACCATCCTGGCCGTGCGCTTCCGCGGCGACATGGCCTCACGGCTGGCCGGCGTTCCCACGCCCCGCTGGCACTGGCTCGTCATCTGCGCGCTCTCCTCGGTCCTGTTCTACTTCGCCAACGGCCTGTCCACGCGGGCGGCCAGCGGCCTGCGGATCGAGCTACGCACCGTGACCGGCCTGCAGGTCGCGGCAGCGGYGGCGAACCGGATCGTGCCCGCGGGTCTCGGGGCCATCGCGATCCATCTGCGTTTCCTGGAACGGCGCGGGATGACGCGTCCCGCGGCCCTGGCGGCCATCACGTCGATCAAGGTGGCCGGCGGGGTGGCGCACCTCGGGGGCATCGTCCTGGTCGCCGGCACCCTCAGCGACTCGGGCATCGGGGCTGCCGTGGCCAACCCGCTGCGGTCCACTGTCCAGGGGCTCGGGCCGGGGCCGTTCGTGCTCGGCTGTGGGGCGGTCTGCGCGCTCGTGACGGGCACCGTGGCCCATCCACGGATCCGGTCGAAGGCCCGGCCGGCGGTGCGGGCCTTCGACACCCATCTGAAGATCCTCGCCCGTTCCCCGTGCCGGGCTCTGCTGCTGCTGCTGTCCCAAACAGGGACACGCTTCTTCCAGATCCTCGCGCTCGCCTGCACGGTCTGGGCATTCGGCACCAGCATGACGTTGCTGTCCGTTGCCGCGGTCTACCTCATCGGCTCGATGGTAGCCGGCGCGGCGCCGACAGCCGGCGGCATCGGCGCGATCGAACCGGCACTGGCCTTCGGGCTCGCGGCCGCGGGCGGTACGGCGGCGTCCATGTTCACCGCGGTCCTCGTCTACCGCCTGATCAGCTTCTGGCTGCCGGTGCTGCCGGGGATCCTCATGCTGGCCTGGCTGCGCCGCACCGGCGACCTGTAGGCGGGGGCAGGGAGTCGGCGCGACCGGCCCGGGAGCGGCCCAGGCGGGCGGGCGGGCCGCTCACCCGCGCCGGGACGACCGGCGACGACGGCGATGACGGATCCCACCCACCAGGAGCAGCACACCTCCACCCACGAGAACGACCCGCTCCCAGCGCACCACCCGGACCACGGTGGCGCCGCCAGAGGGGCCGGGCACCGCCCTGCCGTCCAGCGCACCCCCGGTCAGCGTGCCCGCATCCCCCCGCCGGTCCACGCCATCGGCTCCGACGCCGGCTTCCAGTTCGGGAAGCGCCGGCCCCGGGCCGATCCCGAGGGCCGGACCGTACCTGTGGCGCAGTTCGGCGGTCTTCACCCGCAGCTGCATCTGGGCCCGCTCGGCGACGCGGCGCGGGCTGACGATCTCCGTGATGGAATCGATCGTCTCCGCCAGTTCGGCGCGGGTCTCTTCGATCTGTTGCTGGATCACGGCCGGGTCCTGCGGCACCGATGTCGCCCTCTCGTCCGTTGCGAATGGCGGACGCGCTCCCGCGGCTGGCGTCGATCGGCGTCGATGGACGCCACKGACATCTCCGTCGGGTGCGACCGGCCTGCAACGATCGTGCCAGACACATCACCGCCCGGCGAGACCAAACCGCCAGTGGCGCGACACGTCACGCGGGCGCCCTGACGCGCGGCGTCTCGCCCCGTCCGGTCCCGGTCTCCGTACCGCGCAGCTGGCGCCGCAGACACCGCGCAGCTGGCGCCACAGGCGGAAGCAACCGCACACCGGAATCCGTCCGGCGGGACATTACGCTGAACGCTGTGCGCGACGGCCAGCGGTGCTCTGGCCCGGGTGGGAGTCGCCCCGGGCGACTCCCACCGTCAGCACCTGCCGCAGTCAGGCGGACACGTTTTCCGTGGCCCCGATCCGTCCTGCCCGGCCCTGCCCTGGAGCGTCATGTCCCCAGTCCACCATCCTCGTCACGACACGGGTTCCCGTCACGACGCCGGTTCCCCGCCTGGACAGTTCCCCCCGTCGCGCTCCCGGCGGCGCCGTCCGGCGCTGGCCGGAACCATTGCCACGGTCCTGGTCGCTTCCTCGATGGCGCTGCTCACCGCCTGCGCCGGCTCGGGAACCGACACCGGAGTGAAGATCGTCGATGTGGGCAAYGGCGGCGACGGCAGCCTGCACGGCACCGTCCCGGCCAGGCGGCTGGCCAAGCCGGCCCTCAACCTCACCGACGCCGACGGCCGTCCCTTCGACCTGCGCACACGCACGCAGGGGAAGATCACTATGCTGTTCTTCGGCTACACCCACTGTCCGGACGTCTGCCCGACCACGATGGCGGACCTCGCGTCGGCACTCGGCGAGGTGAAACCGGACGTGCGTGACCAGGTGACGGTCGTCTTCGTGACGACCGACCCTGATCGGGATACGGGGGCGGTCCTCAGCCGTTGGCTTAAACAGTTCAACGCAACCTTCATCGGCGTCCGCGGCCCGTTCGACCGGATCCGTACCGAGGCCGAGGCCTTGGGCGTTCCCCTGGAGAAACCGGAGGTCCAGGCCGACGGCTCCGTTCTGGTCACCCATGGCGCCCAGGTCATCGTCTTCTCTCGGGATGACAGGATCCGCGCGCTGTACCTGGCGGGGACCAGCGTCCAGGAATACATCGACGACCTGCCCAAACTGACCGCCGAGCGGTCCGGATCAGAAGAAGCACGGTCTTGAATCCGATCACCTACAGCCTTGTCACCCCCATGCAGCCGGCCAGTCGCGCCGTCTCCACAGTGTTGCGCCTCGGCCTCGGCGTGGTCTGGCTGGTCGCCGGGCTGTTGAAGGTCAACGACCCGGACGGGATGGTGCGCTCCGTGCGGGTGTTCCGCATCCTGCCCGATGCCCTCGTGCAGCCGATCGCGTACGGCGTCCCGTTCCTGGAGATCGCCTTGGGGATGCTGCTCGTCGTGGGGCTCGCCGTGCGGCTGTCCGCCGTCGTGTCCGCGGTGATGTTCGCCGTCTACATCGCAGCGATCGCGTCGGCCGCCACCCGGGGGCTGCGGATCGACTGCGGCTGCTTCTCCTCTGGGGGTGATCTCACTGCCGACGCCCCGACGCACTACACCTCCGAGCTGATCCGCGACAGCCTGCTGCTCGCCGCCGCCGGGCTGCTGGCCTGGCGGCCGAGCGGCTACCTGGCGGTGGACCGTCTCCTCGACCAACCAGTGAACGATCTTTCCGGGAGTACCGCTGATGGCTGCGAAGTCGAAGAAGGCACCGTTGACAACCGGCGGTAGGGCCCCTGGCGGCGGCGCAAGGCCCGACGCGACCCCCCCGGCAAGTGGAGGCAAGACGGTCAGCGGACAGGAGCGACGGGCCAAGGCCGCGGCGGCGCGGGCCGCGGCGGCAGCGCGGGAACGGCGACGGCGGCGCGGCATCATCACCGGCGTGGTGCTGGCCGTTCTCGTCCTGGTCGGCGTGATTGGCTTCGCCGTCCAGAACTCCCGCGAGGAGTCGAAGCCGGTGGTCCTGCCAGCGAGCGCCACCGGCACCGATCACGGCATCGTCGTCGGCAAGGCGTCCGCGCCGGTCACCGTCGACCTGTACGAGGATTTCCAGTGCCCCATCTGCGGGACGCTGGAGAAGACAACCGGGCCGACCATCGGCAAGCTCCTTGACGACGGCAAAATCAAGATCGATTACCACATGATGTCGTTCATCGGGCCGGAGTCGAAGCGGGCAGCGAACGCGGCGGCGGCAGCCGCCAACGAGGGCAGGTTCCGGCAGTTGCACGATGTGCTGTACGCGAACCAGCCCGAGGAGCGCACCGGCGGCTTCACCAACGACACGCTCATCACGCTCKGAGCGAAAGCGGGGCTGACCTCGCAGGCGTACCGGAAAGCGGTCAACGAGGGGACCTACGACGGGTACGTCGCCAAGGTTGACGAGGACGCATCGAAGGCCGGCGTCACCGGCACGCCGACCGTCTTCGTCAACGGCAAGCGGCTGTCCGGGGAGCAGCTCACCCCGGAGGGCTTCCGCGCGGCGGTCGACGCGGCAGCCTGACCGGGCTCCTGAGCAGGGCAGCCTGAGCAGATGGGGGACCTGGGCACGGTCCACGGTGCACAGACCGTGCCCAGGTCCCCCGAACCTCGCCACGTTGGGGATCTGTCCGCCGGGGGTTTGCCGTCCCGCGCGGGCCACGGCTACTTTTCGGGCCATGACTGAGACCGCCAACGCCGCCCGTCTGGTCCCCGGCGACATCGCACCCGACTTCACCCTGCCCGACTCCGAGGGGAACGAGGTGTCCCTGGCGTCCTACCGGGGACGGCGGGTCGTCGTCTACTTCTATCCGGCCGCGTCGACCCCGGGGTGCACGAAGCAGGCCTGCGACTTCCGGGACAGCCTCGCCCAGCTCGACAACGCCGGCATCGACGTGCTCGGGATCTCTCCCGACAAGCCCGCCAAGCTGGTGAAGTTCCGCGACACGGAAGCCCTGACGTTCCCGCTGCTTTCCGACCCGGAGCGGAAGGTGCTCGCCGCGTACGGCGCCTTCGGCGAGAAGACAATGTACGGGAAGAAGACCATCGGCGTGATCCGCTCGACGTTCGTGATCGGCACGGACGGCACGATCGAGGTGGCGCAGTACAACGTCCGCGCGACCGGTCATGTCGCCAAGCTGCTGCGCGACCTGGGCCTCGCAGCCGCCTGACCGGGACCGTCCCTGAGGCGCCTGGCCGACCCATCCCGCAGGCTTCGTCGGCCGCTTCGTTGACGGCTTCGTCAGCTCGCCGGCCGCAGATCCCAGCCCAGCAGCACGTTCTCCGGACGGTGCGGATCGACCAGCACGGGGATACGACGCGGGCGGCCCGACGAAGCCGTCGCCGCCTCGCTCAGGTCGACGTCCGGGTCGGGAAGGACCGTGCTGCGCACCACCGGATACACGTTGCCCCACGCGCCGGGGCGTTCGATGAGCAGATGAACCTCGGCGACCGGCCTGCCGTTCACCCGCAGGCCCGTGTCACGGACCGCGCAGACGGCCGCGGTCGTCGCCCGACCGGTGTCGATGAGCTTCAACGCCCGGTTCCGTTCGAGGAGGGCACGCTGGGCGGCGTGGCGGGGGCCGGGGCCGACCAGCCGTTGGGCCTCGTTCCCGGTCTCGTTCCCGGCCCTGACGTTGGCCTCGGCCCTGATCTTGGCCCTGATCTTGGCCGGCGGGCTCTCGACCTGTGCCGGTGCCTCGCCGGTGGGCGGAACATCGGCGGGGGCGGAGCGCGGGACCTCGGTGAGGGTCATATGAATCGTCTCCCAGTCGTCCTGGCCAAACCGGCGCGAAACAACCCTGCCGCCGGTCGGATAGCCGTGCGAGTCAGGCTGACGACAACGGCCCTCTCACGGTTGTCGTCCCGACGACCGCGGGACGAGCCTCGGCGACCGGCGGCGTGAGCCCTCTGGACTGTCGATATCTGTCCGCCCTGGCGTCCACCAAACCCGGCCGATACCGGTAAACCTCGTGAATGGCTCACTACGAAGGTTCGTGGCCGGACTGGGGCAGCCTCCATGGCTACCCGCGGCTGCCCACGGTCGTCCACGGTTGTCCACGGTTGTCCGCGGTTGTCCGCGGTTGTCCGCGGTTGTCCGCGGTTGTCCGCGGTCCTGGTGAGGATGCGGGGCATAACCCGGCGGGAGGCGGAGCGCCCCCCAGGTGAGGCGATCGCTACTCTGGAGGTGACGCGGGAGTGGCGGAATGGCAGACGCAGCAGACTTAGGATCTGCCGCCTTCGGGCGTGGGGGTTCAAGTCCCCCCTCCCGCACCCGGGTATTCATTGCGCGAACCGGTCCCTTCGGGGCTGTTGTGGCTGGTGGGTGGGCTGCGACGGCGGTCAGGGTGGGTGGCTGGTCGTCGTCGGGGTCGGGTTGTGGGATGCGGAAGACGGGTATGAGCCGGTCGGGTCCGCTGATCTTGACTTCGGCGATGAGTGCTTCGATGAGTGCTTTGCGTTGCTGGTTGGTGCCGGTCTTGATGACGATCGTGATGTTCGCGGCGATGGTGTCGAGGGCGGCGGGGGCGGGTGTGACGGGTTCGCGGGCGATCTGATCGGTCAGTTCGCTGTGGCGGTTGCGGAGCTGTTTCTGTTGGGTGCGGAGTTTCGCGAGGCGTTCCCCGATGGTTTCTTCGTCGATGGTGCCATGTTCGAATGCGGTGAGGTAGCGGTCGATCGCCCGGTTGGTCTGGGTGAGTTCGGTGTCGACGGTGGTGAGTTCGGTGCGTAGGTCACCGCGGGCGTTGCGGTGGGCCTGCTGGGCCCTTTTGACGGCGTCGGCGATGAGGGTGTGCTGCTCGCGGTAGAAGTCGGCGAGGGCTTCGAGGACGGCGTGGTCGATGGCGTCGGCGTCCAGTCGGGGGGCGTCGCAGCGGTCGGAGCCGTAGCGGTTGCGGGTGAAGCAGGTGTAGTAGCGGTATTTGCGGCCATGGCGGCCGGTGGCGCGGGTCCCGAGCATGGTTTTGCCGCAGCGGGGGCAGCGCATCCGGCCGGTGAGGTGGTAGTCGGAGGCGTTGGAGGYCCGGCGGGAGTGGGCTTCGCTGCGGGCGGTGAGCAGCCGCTGGGCGTCGTCGAAGATGGCCCGGTCGATGATCGGCTGGTGGGTGTCGACGACGACGATGTCCCGGAACGATGCTTCGCCGAGGTAGACGCGGTTGTCGAGGTAGCGCAGGACCTGGTGACCGGTCCACTGGTTACCGCTGCRGGTGCGGTGTCCGCGGTCGTTGAGGGTGGTCGCGATCGCGCGGGCGCCGAGCCGGCGGCGGGTGTAGAGCTCGAAGATCGCCCGGATGATCGCGGCTTCGGGTTCGTAGGGGATGAGGGTCCAGGTGGGCTTGTCGACGTGGTAGCCGTAGGGGGCTTGGGTGCTCATCCAGCGGCCTTCGCGGGCTTTACGTTCCATCCCGGCGACGACGCGGTCGATGATGGTGTCGCGTTCGAACTGGGCGAACATGGCCAGCATCTGCAGGAGCATGCGGCCCATCGGGGTGGAGGTGTCGAACGGCTCCGTGGCGGACCGGAACACGACGCCTGCCTCGTCGAGGTCTTCCAACAGTTGGACGGTGTCGCGCAGGTTGCGGGAGAGCCGGTCGACCCGGTAGACGAGCAGGACGTCGATGAGTCCGTTGCGGGCGGCGGCCAGTGCGCGGTGGAGATCTTTGCGGTCGGTGCTGGCGCCGGAGGCGTCGTCGGAGAACCGCAGCGTGATCTCCCAGCCGGGTTGGGAGTCGACGTAGGAGCGGAGCCGGTCTTCCTGGGCGTCGAGGGTGTAGCGCTGGTGGTCGTCGTCGGTGGAGCGGCGTAGGTAGATCCCGACGCGGACGGTGGCGGGCAGGGTGCTGGCGAAGGCGTCGCGGGTGCGGGGGCTGGTGACGCGGCGGGCGTTGGAACGGGGCATGGCCGGGCGGCTCCAGGGTTCAGACGGGGGTCAGACGTGTCGCCGGGGCGGGGTGTGGACGTCGTGCCGGTGGGGGCCGGTGGCGGGCTGGTCGGGGATGAGATCCCGCCCGAGGTGGGCGTCGAGGAACGCGCGGATCCGGTCGTGCTGGGCGTCGAGGGAACCCGGGCCGGCGGCGTCGGGCCGGTGCCGCTGGTAGACGGCG
Organism: Frankia sp. CgMI4; assembly: GCF_001756285.1. NCBI lineage: Bacteria > Bacillati > Actinomycetota > Actinomycetes > Frankiales > Frankiaceae > Frankia > Frankia sp. CgMI4. The sequence continues at coordinate 30,920 of NZ_MAQZ01000050.1, read as the reverse complement.
ACCCGCAGCAAACCGGGTGGGCTGGCGGCGGGTCGGCGCCGCCAGGGCAGGCGTTGGCGGGTGATGGGCATGGCGTTACCCCCCCGGGGTATTAGGCGGCGTCGTCCTTGGCAGGTGGGGCGGGCCGCTGCTGCTGCCAGTAGGTGATGAGCGCGGCGAGCGCGCGGATGGCGGCACGTTCCTGGTCGTCGGTCATCGGTTCGGTCTCGATCCGTTCGATCTCCACGTGGCGGGTGTCCCGCAGCGGCACCACGCCGCTGTCGTCGTCGGAGTCGTGGGGGTGACCAGGGGTGGTGCCAGCCGTCATATCGCCTCCAGGCGTCGGGAAAACGAGGGGTGCGCAGGGCAGGGGTGAACAGCCGCTGCCGGCGGGGCACGGAGCGGTGTCCGGGGTGGTTCTGGAAAGAGTAACGCCATGCCGGGCCGGATGATGCCCAGGAAAGCAGGGAAAGAAACCCGATTCGGGATCGGATCGTGGACAGAGGAACACCGGAGCCGGGTGCGGATTCCCCTCGCCGGGAAAGCCGGGGGTCGGACCGGGAACGGGTCCGGGTCCGGACCCCGACTCACCCCGGGGTGTTCGTGGGGAATCCGACCGCGGCGGCGGGTCGACCGCTGCCGGCGGCGGCCCCGCAGGCGGCTCGGGCTGCGGCTGCGTGCCGCTGGCCTCCTGTGCTGCAGGTGATGCGGGCCGCAGGGCCCGCGGTGGGTGCGGGTCGGGTGGGCCGGTGCGGCCGGGATCGGGGTGGGCCGGGTCGGGCACGAGGCGGTCTCCTCCACGGGCCGAAAATTGCCGTCGTAGAGGAGACCGGTTTCTGGGCCTGTTTTTGCCATTCACCCTCCAACTTTATTGATAGATCTTTTTTATGGGTCGCGTGCACGGTCCCGCTGTGCATGCCCAGCGGGCCGCTGTGCATCGCCGATTTTCGCTGCTGATTAGTCAAGAATGGCGACCACCCACCGGAYCACCAGAGGTAAAGATCGACATGTGCCGCGACGTGCATTCACAGCGATTTCTAGTCTGCATGAACTAGTTCACCCGAACCATGATCGCTGGGCACAGCGATCATGCCCGCGAAGATCGCTGTCATGTCCCAACAGCAGGCACGGACCGACTCCCTCCGCAAGCTGCAGACCGCACGCCACGCCCTGCCGTCGGGTGCCTTCCAGAGGCCATCACCCACGAGGAACCGGTGTCCGGCGCCCGCCGGCCTGCCACATGCTGGCGACCTCGACCGGCATGCCGGTCGAGGCCCTTACCCCAAGACGACCCGCGCACCGCCCCGACCGTCCGGGGGAGCACCAACCGGATCAGCACCACCCTCCGTCGTCCGCACGCCGACCCCGGGGTCCGGGTCCGGACCCGGACCCCGGGGTCGGTCGACAGACTGGGCCGTATCCCGACCGGCTAGGCCGACCACAGACCCACCCGCAGCCGTCAACCGCGGCCCCGCCCGACCGGACCCGAAGCGACACGGAACGCCCGGCCCGGCCAGAACGGCGTCGCCGACGCGACAGCAAGACCCGAAGGATCGACACCACCGGCGGCGGAGCCGGCCGAGACGACCGGCGGAACCAGGAACCAGGAACCAGCGCCACCGCCGGGATTGGACGGAACCAGCTCGCCCAGCACGACCGGCGGGGACCGGCCAGAACGGGGGCACCCGCGGGACCGTGCGTCGTCGAAGAAGCCGGCCTCTCGGTGACGGACCGCGGCGCGGCTGGCGGCTCGGCCTACGTGGCCCATCCGCTGGTCACGGCCCCGCAGCCCTCTCGCTGTGCGGACGCTGGCATGCCCGCGCCGGCCAACCGCCGTACCACCAGCCGCCTGCCGTCTTCCCTGCTCAGCGGGGCACTACCAGCCGGTCTATCTGGCCATGACGCGTACGACCGCGGGTCCGCACGCGCAATTCTCACCCAACAAAGACGAAACCGCTACGCACAGCGATACCGGTGTCCGTTATCCTTCCGGGATATGGCACGTGTGACGCCCGCTCTGGACCGTCTCACCGAGACCRCCAGAGCCGATTACCTGCGCAACATCACCCATCCGGAGATGGTGGGGACCGGCCTGCCCCAAGGGATGACCATGGGTGAGATGCTCGCGTCCAAAACGATCGCCTCAGCAGGCGCGAACAGCTACCTGCAACTCAGCTCCCTCGTCACCATGGCCGTACCACGGCTGTACAACCTCAGGCGTGGGCAAGCCCCTTTCGAATCCGACGAGAAAATCCTGGAGCAGGCAATAGGCGACCCCGCCCTACACGGCGTCGGCAAAGAGATCACCGCGAACGTCGGCGCACTGGTCTGGGACGTCGACGACTATCTGACCGGCCTGCTCTCGCAGACCGTCACCCAGCTTCCCGACCCGCAGGTGAGCGCGCTCCTGCTGGAGCTGTGGCACATCCGTGAGGAGGAGTTCGACCCCGACGCGCCCGGCAGTGAAGTCGACCTCAACGCCGACGATGCCATGTCCGCTACTTTCGATCATCCCCAGCACTACCTGCTGGACCTGATCGTGGACACGATCATCGCTCGGCTCATGAAACGCCACGGCCCCGAACTTCTCCTGGCCTGGGCAGACGCCGTYGGCAAAGCCAGCCGATAGCACCCGCCAGCCTGAGATGATCTGTGATCGCAGCTGGGCGAAAAGACAAGTATCCATCCGTTTTAAGCGAAAGCCGCAAATCATGAGATCACCGGTGCCGGCCTGTCCGAGGGGCACTCTCGCTGACGTCATGCCGTCGTTGCTGGCAGGGCTGGGGGTTCCGGGCATGACAAACGTTCTGGGGCTACCCGGAGCGTCCAGGGTGTGTCTGCTCTTGGTAGATGGCTTGGGATGGCGGCTGCTGCAATCGTACGACACCGAGGCGCCATTTCTATCCGCGCTGGCTACGGACCGCGAACCAATCATCTCAGGATTCCCGACGACGACGGCAACGAGCATCGCCGCGCTCGGCACCGGCGTTCCCTCCGGCGAGCACGGAATCGTGGGCTACACCTTCGCCGTCGGCGTCGGCGCCGACGCCGACGCCGACGCCGACGAGCTGCTCAACGCGCTGCGATGGCAACGACACGGGCAAGGACCACCCATCGACCTGCGGGCGCGGATCGTTCCCGAGCAGGTGCAGCCACGTCGAACCGTCTTCGAGCGTGCCATCGACGCCGGTGTGGAGGTGCGTCTAGCTTGATCTTTAACCTTGGGCGTCGAACGAGCCGTCGTCTGTGATCACTCGGCTCGGAGGCCACTGTTCATGTAGGCAGCCTTCGGCTGATCATGTGTTCCGACCAAGGCGCACACGCTCGGCACGAAAGCTGTGAGGATGAGTCTGCTGCATGATGCTGCCCGGCAGGAGCCGTTCGCGGAACTGTCTCGTTTCCGGTACGAGTTCTACTCCTGCCTGACCCGGCGAGCCGATGCGTTGTTCGAGCTGGCTGACGCCGTCCTGTGCGCGGACGGCCCTGTGYGCTCGCTGGTGGAGCTGTCGCTGGTGGGCGAACACCGGCGCGGGCACGGTGGCCTCTACGATGCGGTGGCGGCCGGACGGGTGGACATCGCCCGGCTACAGCGGGCCGTGGCCGGGGTGTCGTTGCCACGGGCGGCCGACGGCCGGCTGGTCCTAGCCGCCGATGTCACCTGCTGGCTGCGGCCCGACGCGCACACGTCACCGCAGCGGATCCTGTGCCACACCTACGGACGTGGCAAGGACCAGCACATCCCCGTCCCCGGCTGGCCGTACTCGGTGATCTGCGCGCTGGAGACAGGCYGTAGCTCGTGGACCGCGCCGCTGGACGCCCTGCGGCTGGCACCCGGAGACGACGCCGCCGCGGTCACTGCCCGGCAGATACGCGAGCTGGTCGAGCGGCTGAGGGCAGCCGGGCAGTGGAAAGACCACGACCCGGACATGCTCATCGTGGTGGACGCCRGCTACGACGTGCCCCGCCTGGCCTTCCTGCTCCGCGATCTGCCGGTCCAGGTGCTGGGCCGGATGCGCTCCGACCGCGTCCTGCGCCGCGCGGCACAGCCCCGCACCCCCGGCACCTACGGCCGCCCGCCCCGCCACGGTGGCGAGTTCGTCTTCGGTGACCCCGACACCTGGACCACCCCCGACCAGGCGACCGTGACCGACACCCGTCTCTACGGCACGGCGAGTGCACGGGCCTGGGACCGKCTCCACCCGCGGCTGACCCACCGCTCGGCATGGGCCGCCGACCTGGGTGTGCTGCCGGTCATCGAGGGCACCGTGATCCTTCTGCAGGTCGAGCGCCTGCCCAGCGGGGCCAACCCCAAGCCTGTCTGGTTGTGGTGGTCAGGCACCGGCGCCACCGCCGCTCAGGTCGACCTGCTCTGGCAGGTCTTCCTGCGGCGTTTCGATATCGAGCACACCTTTCGACTGTTCAAGCAGACCCTCGGATGGACGGCACCGAAGGTCCGCACCCCCGAGGCGGCCGATCGCTGGACCTGGCTGATCCTCGCCGCCTACACACAGCTGCGTCTGGCCCGCCCGCTGGCCGCCGACCGACGCCGACCATGGGAGAGACCCAGCCCACCCGACCGTCTGACACCCGCACGCATCCGCCGCGATTTTCGGCACCTGCGCACGAAGACCACCTGCCCCGCGGCAGCACCGAAACCCTCCCGACCCGGCCCCGGCCGGCCACCCGGCCGCAAGAACACCCAGCCCACTCCACGCCATGACGTGCACATAGTCGGCAAAGCGGACCTCACCCAGCGGCGGACGAAGAAGTCCACGACCCCACGACCACGCCGCACAGGTTAAAGATCAAGCTAGTCGCACCGCATGCGCAGGACGGCAGCGGCTTCACCCGCGCCGTGCTGCGCGGTGGACGGTTCCGTGGAGTCCACGCTCTCGGCGACCTCGCCAGCCATGCCCTGGAAGCGCTGCACAGTCACGACCGGGTCTTCTGCTACGCCTRCCACGGTGATCTCGACACACTCGGCCACATTTACGGGCCAGGCAGCGAGCCCTGGCGGCAGCAGCTGGCCCTCATCGACCACCTGGCGGCCCGGATCACCACGGGGCTCCCAACGGACAGCATGCTCGTGATCACARCAGACCACGGCATGGTCTCCGTCACTGACGGCGACCAGATCGACCTCGACACCGAGCCGATGCTGCGAGACGGCGTACGGATGCTCGGTGGCGAGGCGCGCGTCCGACACGTCTACACCGAACGTGGCGCAACCGATGATGTCTGGTKCACCTGGCACGACGTTCTCGGCACGCGAGCCCTGGTGTCCCACCGAGATGAGGCCATCGATAGGGGATGGTTCGGTCCGCAGATCGCCGCCGACGTCCGCCCACGCATCGGCGATCTCGTCGTCGCCGCCCTGGACAACCTCGTCATGGTGCGATCGGAAGTCGAACCCACGTCGAGCCGATTCATCGRCCACCACGGCTCACTCACCTCTGACGAGCTACTCATCCCGCTCCTGCACGCCTCGAACACGAAGTAGCGCCTTGGCCCCCTGCGCCGCCCCCTTCGCGGACACGCAAGGAGRGGTCCTGGGCCGGGGGCCATACTGCGCGAGCGATTCGGCGTCCGTCCCCGGCGGACTGGCCGAACTGGGGCCCGCCGCTGTCACCGTTTCCGCAGCTCAGCCGTCCATGTGAGCGTGAGGGCAGATGTTCGCAGTGAAGGGAATGACTCGTACCCCGGAGCCGGAGCATCGTCCATGAAGCAAGGCTCCTCACCACGACATGATCCTGAATCCGGCGCAGGAAGGGATCTCTCCCGCTTCCTTGCCTGCCGGGAGCACCGAGACGAGGGACACCTTGATGACGGCAAGTGGCGAGTGCGCCCAGATCACCGCGCGGGCCAGCCCGGTCTTCACAGAGCTTCCGAAGTTCCAGATGACCGGTGCGACAGGATGACGAGGGTGCTTGCAATGGGCCCCAAGCTAGCGGCCTCCCCTGATCGAGCAACCGGCCCAACCCGACCCGGTACGCGAGAAGCCCACGTTAACGGGCCCGAGATTGGYCGGATCGCCTGCGGGCGACGGCCCGAAGGTGCTATACACAGATAGTCAGTGACCGAACGCGATCCGCAGTGGAGGTGGCGGCCGAGCCGAAAATGGTCGTCAGCAATGGAGCCCTGCGCGACGATGCGTAAGATCACGAATTTCAGTATTCAGAGTACGGCATAGCGGAACGTACTGCGGCATACGGAGGTTCAGCTTTGCGGCAGAGCAGCGATTATACTGCTGGTCTGGTTAAAGCGCTGGCTACCATGAATGATGCTCGACTGTCGGCGTGGGGGCGTGCGATTGCTGTGGACCTTCCGTCGGGTGGCCGGCTGCTGGTAGCGGGCAATGGTGGTTCGGCAGCGCATGCGCAGCACCTTGCTGCTGAACTTGTCGGCCGCTTCAAAGTCGACCGTATACCTTTGTCCGCACTTGCCCTCACCGCCGATGCGTCGACACTGACTGCGATAGGAAATGACTTCGGCTTCGGAGAGGTCTTCGCGCGGCAGGTGCAAGCGCATGGCCGACCGGGCGATGTACTGATCACCATGTCGACGTCTGGGCGCAGTCCGAACCTCCTACGCGCAGTAGCAGTAGCACGAGACCTGGGCATGATGACATGGGCATTGACGGGGCCGGCGCCGAATTCGATCGCCGAGGCTTCTCATGAGTACGTCGATGTCTTCTCCGAATCCGCAGCACATGTGCAGGAGTGCCATCTTGTCGCGATCCATATGCTATGTGTCGCCGTTGACGGTGTACTCGACCAGACCCGGACAGTAGAGGAGAAAGGGGCGCCTTCATCGACTGTTGCAGAGATATCAATGGAAGAGCAGGTGGTGCCGCCGCGACGACCTTCAGTAGACAAGAAGGTCGATTTGGTTGTCCTGGGTGACGTCTTGCTCGACATAGACATCACGGGTGAAGTTAATAGAGTCTCTCCAGAAGCTCCCGTACCGGTAGTCAGTTCACCGAAAGACGAGGCCCGCCCGGGTGGCGCGGGGCTCGCAGCCCTCCTGGCAGCAATGGATGGACATCGGGTCACTTTGATTACGGCACTTGGTTCCGACAATGCGGCCGATGTGGTCACGGAAATGCTGACAAATGCGGGAGTGTCGATTGTCAATCTCGGGACGTCGTCCGCGACGGCAGTAAAGACACGGGTACGCGCTGGGCAACAGACTATCTTGATGCTCGACCGTGCGAATCCGCCCGGTTCTCTCGGGCCCCTCCCTGCGGATGGAAGTAGGGCGATTCACTCTGCTGCGGCCGTGCTGGTCTGYGACTACGGGCGCGGCGTGGCGGCGGCCGAGGACGTTCGTCAGGCCCTGTCAGAACTTGTCGGTCGGACTCCGGTGGTGTGGKATCCGCACCCRCTGGGACCGGCGCCGGTTRCCGGCATCGCTTTGGCGACGCCGAACAGCCGGGAAGCTGATCATTTCCATCCCGATGTATCACTGACCGGTATCGAAGGGGACATCGAGCGAGCGCGTCGCCTCCAGAGAACGTGGCGGGTCGGCCAGGTCGCGATCACTCGGGGTCGCGACGGCGTGGTGCTGATCAACGACGACGACGCGCCGCCGTTGGTCATCCCTGCTCCCTTCGTGTCCGGCGGGGACACTCGCGGAGCCGGCGACCGTTTCGCGGTCACCACCGCTGCACTGCTCGGAGCTGGCGTCCTGCCCTCGACGGCTGCGACACGAGCGGTTACCGTCGCARCCGAATATGTCACGGGAGGGATCGACCTCGGTGCAGCCTCAAAGGGGCAGCCGACAGGGCTCGGCGTCGGTGATGCTCGGTCTCTTGCCGCCCGTGTACGAGCTGGTGGCGGGACCGTCGTGGCGACTGGTGGTTGTTTTGACTTACTGCATCGCGGCCACATCGCACTGCTCCAGCACGCCCGGCAGCTTGGGGACTGTCTTATTGTCTGCCTTAACAGCGATGCCTCCGTGACCCGGTTGAAAGGAAAAGGTCGCCCTCTGGTCTCAGAGGAGGACCGGGCTGGTGTTCTACAGGCGCTTTCGTGCGTAGATGCGGTCGTTCTTTTCGATCAGGACACGCCCGCCGATATACTCAGCCAGCTTCGGCCGCATTTCTTTGTCAAGGGTGGCGACTACGCGATCGCTGACATCGTTGAGCGTGCGGTAGTCGAGCAGGCCGGTGGACAGGTGGTGTTGGCGCCCTATCTGGACGGCCGTTCCACGACATCCCTGATCGAGCAGGCTGGTCGCCGACGCAACGACTCAGAGCGCGCTGTATGACAAGCGCGGTACTTGTGACCGGTGCGGCAGGCTTCATAGGAGGTCACCTCGCTGCGGCTTGTCATGCTGACGGTTGGGAGGTGACCGCGGTCGACCGTAGAGCAGCTGGGCCCCTCGCCGAAGGCGCGGTCCCGATCATTCAGGCCGACGCCGCAGATCCGGCTCTCCTGATCAGGATTAGGTCAGGAGAGTTCGCCGCCGYGCTCCATCAGGCRGCGGTAAGTAATACGCTCGCAGACCGGTGGGATCTCCTCCAAGACGTGAACGTGGACGTACCGTTACAGCTTGCTGGTGCGTGCGAAGTCAGTGCGACACGTTTCGTATACGCTTCATCGAGCAGCGTGTACGGATCTGTCTTTCGTCGAGTTCCCGTTCCCGAGCAGGCCGTCGACGATCGTGCACTGACTTCCGGGCCGCTGAATCTCTATGCCCGGTCCAAACTGCTGTTGGACCAGAGGATGCAGCGGTTCACCGGGCGGATGTCGTGGACCGGGCTTCGCTACACCAACGTGTTCGGCCCGAACGAGGATCACAAGGGCGCCATGGCGTCGATTCTGTGGCAGCTCCTGCATGCCACAGCGTGCGGTCGCCGGATCGATCTATTTAGCGACACCTTGCTTGCGGAGCGGGATTTTCTGCCGGTAGCCTCACTCGTTGACACCGTGCTGCACCTCCTACGCTCATCCATTCCCTCAGGCGTGTACAATCTCGGCGCCGGGCACGCGATCTCCTTTGCCACTATTCTCGGGTGGTGCGCCGGCCTACGGGACGGCGGCATGGTGGATCTGCGGCTGGTCCCCAACCCGATCCCGGATCGGTATCAGTACTGGACCTGCGCCGACATGACAGCGCTGCGCRGCGTTCTCCCACGCGCCGCCGAGGTCACCTCGGATCAGATTCGCGATGCTGCTGGTGAGTTGTACCGATCGTTCGTGCCTGGCTCCGCATCTGACGAAAACCCGAACCGTTCAGGCAAGCTGCCGCGCGGAACTGCCCCTCGACTCCCGGGAGATAATTGTCATGCACAGCCGCCATGCCCGAGACCGGGACCAGAATCAACTGCGCCGGTCGCTGTCGGCACTGTCGATGTCGCTGCGAAGGACGGCTGATGCGCCGCGGCCTGCCGAGCCGCGGTTCGTCTCCTACGACCAGCTGCGTCAACCCGACGGTGCGATCGTCGGCCGCAAGAAGGTCATCCTCATGTCTGGTGGCTGTTCAGTTCCGACGTGCACCATGTGCCCATTTACCAACGAGAACAACTATGGGCTCGGCAGTGAAACCCAGAGCCTCTTGCATCAGGTCTCCCACGTTCTCACCCGCTCCCCAGATGAACCGGCCTATGATGTCCTGGCCTTGTACAACGACGGGTCTTTCTTTGCACCGCGTGAGATCCCGCGAGACRCCCAGCTCGTCATCGCTGAATACGTGGCAAAGRCCGGCGTTCGCCGGCTCGTGGTCGAGTCGCTGCCGCAGTTCGTCACGCCTGCCGTRCTGGCTCCGTTCGTCGATGCTCTTCGCGGGGTCGAACTGGAGGTGGGTATCGGCTTGCAGTCCTCCGACGATCTCGTCCGGGAGACTCTCGTCAACACACGGATCTCCCGGACGGCCTTCGAGCGTGCACTGTTGACCATGAGCGAACTTGGTGTCCATCCGAAGATCTACCTGATGGTCAAACCGCCGTTCCTGACCGACGCGGAAGCGATCACCGATGTTGTCTCCTCCGTGGAGTACGTTCGCGCCCTCGGAATCCAGGGTGTGACGCTGTGTCCGACGCGGGTATCCCCTAACACCGTCGCATGGCGGCTCTGGGAGTCCGGGGCCTATCAGCCTCCGAACCTGTGGACAATCGTCGACACGGTTCGGCGCATCCACGACGCAACGCAGGTACGGGTTGCCTGCATCAACMTGCGGGGCAGCGATTTTGAATCGGTCTTCCCCGACAGCTGCCCTGCGTGCGCTGATCACGTCGTCGACAGCCTGATCCGCTACAGCGAGACCGGAGACGTGGCTGATCTCCCCGACGACTGTGGCTGCCGACCGATGATCGAGGCCACCGCTCTGGACCATGCCGCGATCGTGGCACGCAGCCTGGAATTGCTGGCCCGCAGCAGCTCAGACGAGCGGGTCATCGCGTGAGGCCGCTGCGGACGGGTGGGTTRCCGGTGGTGGACTCGGCCCGCGGCTTCGCCGCCCAGCCGCTGGACTATCTGATCYGTCAGCACACCGAGCACGGCGACATGTTCGCCATGCGCATGGCGGGCGTGCCCACTGTGTTCTGCGGCGGCGCTGGCGGACCAGCCGCCCTGTTCCAGGCCGAGCCCGGACATTTGGAGATCTACAACACCGGTCTGGTCCWCGATCTGTTTCGGAGGGCAGTGTTCAACCTTCGCGGTGAGGAACATCTCCAGGCCCGAAGGATGCTGCTGGCCGGTTTGGTCGGGCCGCCGCTGCGCCGCTATGCGACAAGGGCGCTGCGACTCGCGCAGAGTCACGCCGAGCGCTGGTCCGCGGCCCCTGGCTTCGACCTCTACCAGTCGGCCCGGGATCTGACCATGGACGTGTGTGCTCAGGTCATCCTCGGCGTGCGTCCGCACGAGCGTGACCATCAGGCGCTGAACCGTCTGTTCGATGTCTTCGTACGCGGCACGGACGCGCCGTCGGCCCGGCGGTACGCCTCGCCGGCCTACTGGCGAGGTCGCCGCGCCKCCGCCGAGCTGCGTGCGCTGTTCCAGCGGCGGCTCGGTGCCGGCCCTGACCCGTCGCGCGGCGACGTGCTGTCGCACCTGGCCGAGTACGTCGACCAGCACGGTATGGATCCTGCCAGTCTGCCGGACCACCTGTTGGCGCTCCTGATCGCAACCCGTGAGACCACCGCGAGTCTGCTCACCTGGCTGCTGGTGGAACTCGCCCACGACAGCCCACTGGCTGAGGCGATCGGGGCGGAGGCCCGAACCCTGTGTGCCGAGCCGGACCTGCTCGTTGATCGCGAGGCMGCCCCCAGCCTGCGCGCGGCTGTCCTGGAAGCGGAGCGGCTGCACTCCCCGAACACGATCAGCCTGCGCATCGTCGTGGCCGACTGCTCCATCGGCGGATACGAGGTCCCGAAGGGCTGGCGGGCGGCCTACTCACCAGCGGCAAACCATCTCATGCCTCAGCTCTACGACAGTCCGGACCAATTCCGGTCCGACCGGTTTGCTGGCAAGCGGGGTCATTCGGTGAGCAGCCTACTGACCTTCGGKCGTGGCCTGCATGCCTGTCCCGGAAAGCAGTTCGCCGAACTTGTCGTGCTGGCCACGGTGACCGCGACGTACGCTCACCACCGGCTGGCGGTGCTTGGCGGTGTCCCCACCGTGCTGCGGCACCTGCCGGTCAAGGCGCCCACCACGCCGCTGCCCGCTCTCCTGACGACGGCGGGTAGATAGCGAGCATGAACGTCGCCGAAGTCCTGTCCTTGGTCACCCGCTACCACCAGGCCAGTGCTCGTCGCCTGCACCTGGTGCCCAGCGAGAACGCCATGAGCCTGGCGGCCCGGCTCCCGTTCCTCACCGACGTGATCCACCGCTACTGCTTCACCGCTGACGGGGAGAACTGGGCCTGGCCCGGCAACAACGATCTGRCTGCGATCGAGCAGGCGGCGGCGGAGGGGTTGCGCGAGCTGTTCGGCGCCGACTACGTCAACCTCAAGCCGATATCCGGGATCAACAGCATGGCGGTCGCGGTCTCCGCCCTGGCCGACCACGGCGGCACCGTGTTMAGCATCGGCGAGGCCGACGGCGGCCATGGCTCGACTCGCTTCCTCGCCCAACGACTCGGGCTGGCCGCCGTCGCGCTTCCCTACGACCGACGCCGCTACGAGGTCGACACCGACCAGCTGGCCACGCTCGCCGCGGCGACACCGGGCCCGAAACTGGTCTATCTCGACCAGTTCATGTGTCTGTTCCCCCACGACCTGCCAGCGCTGCGCGCAGCGGTCGGACCCGAAACCCTGATCCATTACGACGGCTCCCACGTCATGGGACTCATCGCCGGCGGGCAGTTCCAAGACCCACTGGCCGAAGGCGCCGACTGCCTTGGCGGGTCCACGCACAAGTCGTTCCCCGGCCCGCACAAGGGCGTCATCCTCACCAACTCGGACGATCTTGCCAAGAAGATCGACGAGCACGCCAGTCACTGGGTCTCGCACCATCACGTCGCCGACGTCGCCGCCCTTGCGGTCACCGTCGCAGATCTACGCGAGAGCGGCGGGGAGTACGCCGCACGCACGGTGCGTAATGCCCGGCACCTGGGTGGCGCGCTGGCCGACCGGGGGTTCGCGGTGTGCGCGGCCGAGCGGGGCTTCACCCGCTCGCACCAGTTGTGGATCGACATCGCCCCGCTCATGGACCCCTTCCAGGCCAGCCAGGCGCTGCTGGCGGCCGGGATCGTCGTCAACGCGATCGACGTGCCCTACCTGACCCCCGGTACCGGGCTCCGGCTCGGTGTCCAGGAGGTAACGAGGCTCGGCATGGACACCGATGCGATGTACGAGCTCGCGCACCTGTTCGCGAGACTTCTCATCAAGCGTGACGAGCCGAGCCTCGTCGCTGCCGGCGTCGACGACCTCCGCAGGCGCCACACCCGGGCACACGACGAGGCATTCGACCCGATGATGCGGGACCTCGTCCTGTCAATCCTCGCACGGGAGGACGGTTGATTCCGCGTGCTGAATCCGCCAGCTTCCTCGGACCGGAGTTCACCGAAGAAAGCTTCCTCTGGCACGCTGACTGCCGGCACTTCGTAGGCGGTCTGCCCTGCAAGTACTGGCGTCCCTGCCTGAACTGTGACCATCACGACCCGGTGGACACTCGGATACTGATCGTGATGCTGGGTTTGCTCGGTGACATGCTGATAGCGTCCCCGCTGCCCGCCCGCATCAAGCGGGACAAGCCCGCMGCTCATATCACCTGGCTGGTCGACGAAGCGTGYGCTCCGGTGCTGCGCATGAATCCATACATCGACCGCGTCTTGCCATTCGACTGGCAGGCCGCGGCCCAGCTTCCCTCGGAAACCTTCGACGCGGTCTACAGCTTTGAACGTGCGCCTTCGGCCGCAGKGCTCGTCGATCGCATCCATGCCACCCACAAGGCGGGGCTGGCTTACGGCGGACCGCACAACAGTCTTTATGCCATCGGCGCCGCGGCCCRGCATTTCTTTCTCATGAACACCTGGAACGACTACCGCACCCGCCGCAACACCAAGACCTGGACGGAACTCTACTTCGAGGTTGCCGGATACCGATACGACGGCGAGCCCTACGTCCTGCGAGTACCCCCGGCGGCCGACGGCCGTGTCCGCGCACTGCTCGCGGATGGGACCGACATGCCTCGGGTATGCCTCAACGTCGGAGGCTCCCTGCCCACCAAGATCTGGCCGGTCCGCCACTGGCTCAGCCTCGGTACCACCCTGCGGGAACAGGGATACCAGCTCGTGATCACCGGTGGTCCCACCGACCGGTCGGTGTGCGAGCGTCTTCATCAGGAACTCTCCGGCGACGGCGCCCATAGCCGCTCCGTCCGTTACGCGCAACTTTCCATCGAGGAATTCGCGGCGCTTMCCGCCCACTGCGACGTCATCGTCTCGGGAGACTCCTTCGGCTTCCATCTGGCCCTGGCCCACGAGCRCCCCTGCGTGCTCCTGCTCGGGCCGAGTAGCGGAGCCGAGGTCATCCCCAAACACGTCACCACGGTCACGGCGCTGCGCTCGTCGTCGGCCTGCTCGCCCTGCGCCCACCAGGTGGCCTGCGGTGGAGTTGGAGGCTGCATGGACACCATCGAGCCCGATGACGCTTTCACCGCGGTCGGAGGGCTCCTCGCCAGGCGAGGCGCCGTCCACCGCAGCCATCCGTAGGTAACTGACCGAGAAGGGCATGTCATGGGCTATGTGCTGGGGCTCGGCGGGCCCTACTATCACGACAGCTCGGCCTGCCTCGCCGACGACACCGGCACAATCGTCGCGTTCGTCGAGGAGGAACGCTTCACCCGCCGTAAGCACAACAAAGATTCCCGGTCCTGCTCCCGATCTGCCGCGTACTGCCTGGCAAAGGCCGGTATCCGGCTGGAAGACGTGGAGGAGATCGCCGTCGCATGGAACCCCGAGTGGCCCGAGCCGGCCGACCGCATCACCGACGGCGAGCTGATTCGCGAACTGCTCGCTCCCGGCTATTTCAACGGCTACACCCCTCGATCGCTGACGATTGTTGACCATCATCTGGCGCACGGCGCCTCAGCCTTCTACCTCTCCGGCTTCGCCGATTCGGTGGTGCTGGTCGCCGACGGGTCCGGCGACGGCATGTCCACGACCGTCTACCATGGGACCCCCGCCGGGCTGAATGTGCTTCGCCAATACCCGTTCACCCAGTCCCTCGGCTGGTTCTACGAGACCGTCGCCGAGCATCTCGGCCTCGGTGACTGGACCAGCTCCGGCAAGCTCATGGGCCTGGCCGCGTACGGGCAGCCTGTCCACGAGCTGGGCTTCCTCCGCACCAGCAAGGACAACGGCTACTTGCTGGACCTGTCCCGGTACGGCCTGCCTGCGGCCGACGAAACGGCGCACTACGCGAACCTTGCCTACTACCAACGGCTCAAGCGTGCCTACGCCGCCGCCTTCGCCGACCTCGGGGTCCCCGCTCATCGCCGACCGGTGAGCTACGACACCGCGGCCGRCAGGATGATCGCGGACAGCGGGTTCACGCCCGAGCAGGCGAACCTTGCCGCTTCCGCGCAACACGCACTCGAACGCTGCCTCGTCCAGCTGGCCAGTAGCGCGCTCATCGAGACGGGCAGCGCCCGTCTCTGCGTCGCCGGCGGCGTGGGACTCAACTGCTCAGCCAATGGTGTCCTGCGGCGGCACAGCGGCGCCGAGGAGCTGTTCGTGCCACCCACTCCGGGAGACGCCGGCTGCGCCATCGGAGCGGCGCTGGAATGCCTCCACCGCGCCGGGCGGCTCTCCGTCCCCCGCAGCCCGATGGTCACCACCGCGCTGGGCCCCAGCTTCACCGACGACCAGATTCGCGAGACTCTGGACCGCGTCCAGATTCCCTACAGCTACCACGGCGACGGCATCGTCGACCCCGTCGCCCATGCCCTGGTTGCCGGGTCGGTCGTCGGATGGTTCCAAGGCCCCGCCGAAGCCGGCCCCCGTGCGCTCGGGCACCGCAGCATCCTCGCCGATCCGCGTACGACCGTTACCCGTGACCGGATCAACCGCGACGTCAAACGCCGGGAGATGTGGCGTCCCCTGGCCCCGAGCATCCTGTCCGAGGCCGCCGAGAAGCTCGTCGCCGAGCCCGGACCAGCCGATTTTATGATCGTCTCCTACCAGGCCACCGACGATGCCCGCGCCACGATCCCCGCCACCGTCCACGTCGACGGCAGCATGCGACCACAGATCGTGCATGAGGCGACGAATCCCCGCTACGCCCGCCTGCTACGCGCCTTTGGTGCGGAAAGCGGCGTTCCGGCGCTCCTCAACACCTCGTTCAACCATGACGCCGAGCCCGTGGTCTGCACGCCCACCGACGCTCTGCGGACCTTCTTCTCCACCGAACTCGACGCCTTGGCGCTCGGCGGATTCCTCGTCACCAAGCGTGATGATCGCCACTAGCGGCCGTGACGCCGGAAGGTCAGTCATCCACCACCTCGGCTAGCCTTGGCCTCCAGATCACCTGACCGACTGTCCACCCGCGACGACGCGAGGCCACTGACCCATGACGGTTCTTGACACTCCACCGATCATCGAACAACTGCGATCGCGGTTCGGCTCCGCCCTCCGCGTCGGCCAGGGCTGTGACCTCGCGTCCGACCTCTGCGTCGAGATCGACGACGGCGGATTCCTCACTATCGGTGACCGCGTGTCCATTCGCCGAGGCGCCACCATCCAGGTCCACCGCGGCGGAACTGTCGCCATCGGCAACGACGTCGCCATCGGCGAGAACACGTTCCTGTCCGCCATGGTCGGCATCCGCATCGGTGACGGCGTGGGCATCTCCAACATGGTCGACATCCACGACCACAACCATCGCGAGCGGTCCCGTCCCCACGTGCCCGACGGCGAACCCACCCCATGGGCCAGCGGCTTCGCGGGTGCGCCCGTCATCGTCGAGACCGGAGCGGTGCTCTCCAACAAGGTCAGCGTCACCGCCGGCGTCCGCATCGGCCAGAACACCGTCGTCGGCGCCAACTCGACCGTCACCCGGTCCCTAGGTCCCAACACGGTCGCCGCGGGCGCGCCCGCGCGGCCGATCCGCACCTTCGACGGCCCGCTGGCCACCACCGAGGACCGTCAGACGCTCCGCATCGGCTGGTTCGGCACCAGCATCATGGAACACCTGRAGGGCTACAACGCCCAGATGGCAACCCAGGCGAACCTGCCCGCCGTCGGCTCGTCGGTCACCGTCGAAGCCTGGCGCAACCGTGGCTACGTCCAACGGCTGCATCTCGCCCTCCAGGTCGCCTGGCCCCACCTCGGGTTCGCCTTCGACAACCACGGCGAAGGCGGAGCGACCTCCCGCGACATCCTCGGCATCGTCAGAGGCACCCTCCCACCCGAGGGGCGCGTCTTCGACTTGGCGTTCCTCGGGTGCGGCATCAATGACGTCTGGCGCGGCTTCCAGGGCCGTGCCCACGAGGCTGTCGACGCCGACGAGTTCGACGCGAACTACCGGGAGATGCTTCGGCTTCTTACCGCAGGCGCACGCCGGGTGATCTGCATCAGCGAGACACCCTTCGGCTGGGACGACACCGGCCTGGACATCGACGCTATGAACAACGAACTCGCCCGCTACAACACCCTCGCGGCCCGCGCCGCGACCGACGCCGGAGCCCAGTTCCTCGACGTCTGGCCAGCCTTCACCACCACAGCGCACGCCCTCGCAGGCTGGTCGYCCGCAACCCGCCCCGACCAAACCCTCTGGTCTGACGGGGTCCACCTGTCCGAGCTAGGCGACGCCCTCCTGCTCCGCCTCGTCGACCAGCACCTACACGAGACCGATCTGATCACTGATCTGACCCGCTATGACCTGTATGAACGCGACGAGGCCCGGACCATCTACAACCACCTGGTCGCCGATCATTCGCGCACGGATGTCATAGCGCCACGCCGGTAGACGCCCACCCGACCACCTGCGAGCTTGTCTACTACCCGTCCATACGGAGCAAGGGTCAAAGGGCAGATCACCCGGAAGCGATAAGTATTCGAGCGGCTACAAGCAGGCTTGCCACGCTGCCAAGATAACGAGGCCATGAACCGGCCGGAGGGCTCCCCCGGCCGGATTGAACGTGCAGCGACCAGCAACCGGCCGCGCCGGCCGCAGCGATGTCCGACTCTTGATCGCCGATCAGGAGCGTTTGCTCCGCGCTCACACCGCCCATCCGCATGGCAGCATGAACGAGCCCGGGTTCGGGCTTGCGGCAAAAGCACCCGTCCTCGGGCGGGTGTGGACAGTACAGAACGTCCGCGAGCCCGACCTGAGCCGGCCGCAACTCGTCCACCATGCGCGCGTGGATAGCCGTAAGCTGTTCGGTAGTGATAATGCCACGCCCTATATTGGCCTGGTTTGTCGCCACCGCGAGACGTAGACCGTGATCGCATAATAAATTSACCGCCACCCTGGAGCCCGGCAGCCACGCCCAGTCGGCATTCCGCCGAACACCACGATCAAGATTACGATTGAGGACGCCGTCTCGGTCAAGCACGACGAGCTCTACGCGAAAATCCGCAGGCAACCGTACGCCGACGTTCATCCAGCCTCCATGGCTCCGCAGCTCTGAGGGATCCTATTTCCGTTCAGAATTGACCCTATACCCGAGCTTTTTCATCGGCCGAATCGRTCCCGCCGGGATTCCAGAAGTAGGCGCCAGCATGTACTCGTCATATCGTCGACCCATATTCGGGCCAGTTGGGACTCATCGACTCTTTCGTCCAGCCCCAGTGAACGGCGGATCATCGCACCCAGTCTGGCGAGCACCTCGTCCGGCAGCCGGCTCACCGCCTCCAACGCAAACTCGGGCAACTGTCTGGCGTCCGTCGCGTCCGCTTGCGGATCATGGAGATGCTTGACCGCACCCGCATACCAGGTGCACATGTTCCACAACGCCACCCAGGTCGCACCGTCTGGCGAGCCAGATTCTGCTCCTTGCACCGATCCAATGAGCCGTGCCATCGGGGTCGCCTTCCACCACCATTCTTCCTCAGCGTCCGCAAACCTCAGCCCACATCCACCGCCGTCCGGACCCTCCTCCGTCCAGGCCACCAAGGAGATCAACCGTAGAAGCCTTCCGTGATCATCCATACGTGAACAGTAGCGCCGTGACTGATGGATCTCGACGCAACAGCAACATTGCTGGCGCTGTCCGCCAGAACGGTCGGACGGAAGTCAACGAAGGCGGGGAGCCGTGCGCCACGGCTCGCCGTGTTACAGGGGCCCCACACAATCTTCTAATCAGT
The DNA here is from genome assembly GCF_001756285.1 of Frankia sp. CgMI4. Classification (NCBI taxonomy): domain Bacteria; kingdom Bacillati; phylum Actinomycetota; class Actinomycetes; order Frankiales; family Frankiaceae; genus Frankia; species Frankia sp. CgMI4. The sequence goes on along the minus strand of NZ_MAQZ01000050.1, from coordinate 12,191 downwards.
CGCATGCATGCTGCCAGGGGTTCCGCAGCTCGGATGCCGGTAGGCGTAGCGCTGACTTCCTGAGGGTCCGCCGTAGGTCCTGCCCTGGAGCCGCGCGAGGCGCGTCGGCCTGGCGGCCCCAGATGCGCAAGTTGGGCGACAGGCAGCACAGTGGACAGCCTGCCGGCTCCGCTGCCATCGCGGGCCAGYGGCAAAGATCGCTGAGAAGTAGAGGATCGACGGCGGAACCTACACGTACATCAGGAGCCGAACTCGCCGTCGCGCACTCCCGCGACGAACGCGGTCCACTCGGCCGCGGTGAAGACAAGGATCGGGCCACTGCGGTCCTTGGAGTCCCGGACCGCGCGTCCGCCCTCGGGCAKGGAAGCGACCTCGACGCACGCGCCACTACCGTTGGTATAACTGGACAACTGCCAGGAGAGGCCGTCCCGGTCAAACTCGATCTTGCTGGTCATGACTGCTCCCTCGACAAGCTCGCGATCATCTCGGCGGATGCGCTGGGGTTGAGCGCAAGGGCTCGTAGATGGTCGAGCTTGTCTCTATATTGCCGCACCTCGTCGGGCTTCTCCACGTACAGGCTGCCCGTCAAGACCTCCACGTAGACGACTTCTGGATCATCAGGGTCCGGGAACCCCAGATGCGTGAAGGAGGTTCCGAGTGCGGCATGCCCGCCGACGTCGAACGGTAGCACCTGGATCGTGACGCTCGGTTGGGCTCCGGTGTCCACCAGGTGCCTGAGCTGGGCGTTCAGCACGTCGCGCCCGCCGATCGGCCGGCGGAGCGCGGCTTCGTCGAGCACGACCCACAGCCGCGGTGGCTGCGGCCCGTTGAGAAGGCGTTCCTGGCGGCTTGTTCGCAGAGTCACGCGGCGGTGTACCTCCTCGTCGGGCAGCTCCGGCCACGTCGRGCGGATCACGGCGGCGGCGTACTCCGGTGTCTGGAGCAGTCCTTCCACGAGTGAGGACTGGTAGGTGTTGATCGACGAGGCGTCGGCTTCCAAGCCGATGTAGACCTCCATCCAGCGCGGGACGACGTCACTGAAGCTGCGCCACCAGCCTTGCCGACGTGTCTCCTTGGCAAGCGTGAGGATCGCCTCCCGCTGCTCGGTGTCCTGTACGCCGTAGACGGCCAGGAGATYGGCCACATCGACGGCGCGGACGGCGACCCGCCCGTTCTCGATCCGACTGATCTTGGCATCAGACGCACGGATGGCCTGTCCCGCCTCCTCGGCGGTCAGGCCGGCCGCCTCCCGCAACCTGCGCAGCTCTACCCCGAGCCGACGGCTGCGCACCGTCGGCCCTGCTGATGACTTCGCCACGCTTCCTCCGCCACCGGACGCCCGACATCTGATCGCAGTCTGCCAGCGTCTGGGTCCGGTTCGCTGGCCTCTCACATCCACCATAAGCAAGGCTACAGATGCAGTTGCATTTAAAGGTACAGAGGTCCATCATCACGCTTCGAGGGCGCTCCGGTGCAGACGGGGCCGCTCGTCGGCCTGGGGTTTGTCGTGCCGGGGCGTCCTCCTCGCAGTCAGCTGTCCCCGCCGGATGACCACCGCAAGGCGAGGCCCGGCGGGGACAGCGCGAAGATCGAGACGACGGGCGGAGATGACCTCGTGTGCGCTGTGGTGACCTGCCAGCGGGCAAGCAAGATCACACTTCCGGCAGTGGCGGTAGCGGTTCCCCAGCTCCGATGGTTCGTCCGGTCCGTGCTGCGCGAGTGGGGGCTGTTGCCCCTGATCGAGGTCGTCGAGCTGGTGGCCAGTGAGATGGTCACCAATGCGGTGATGACTACCGATAGAGGCATCGCCGATGGGCAGGCAGTGGTGCAAGCGCGTCTGGTCTGCGCAGAGGGCCGCCTGTTTATCGATGTGTGGGATGCCGATAGCCGCCCGCCGGTCCGCCAGGCGCCGGAGGATGACGCGGAAAGCGGACGAGGTCTACTGATCGTGGAGTCGTTGAGCCAGCGGTGGGGATATCGGCCCGGCACCCACGGCGGGAAAGTTGTGTGGGCTGAAATCGAGGCGCGACTTCCAGTCACATCCGCCGGTCTACCACGACGTATTCCTGCCCCTCTCCACGCCCATTCCCTTCCCGGCCAGTCGCTGCCAGATGTCGAGGTACTGCGACGGGTCCGCGACCGCCTTCATGCACTGTGAGGCCCCGTCGGATCTGATGTTTCTGCGCGAGCGAAGCATGTCCCGGAACTCGACAGGAGGAAGCGGTGAGAAAGATGAGCATGAGGGTCGAGCAGAGTACCCTGCGCGACCGCATGCGTGGCTCCGGGATGACACATGCCGAGATTGCTGTCGAGTTCACCCGTCGCTATCGGCTTCGCCCTCGCTCCGCGTTTCGCCATGCCCACGGCTKGACACTGCAACGGGCTGCCGACCAYATCAACGACCATGCTGCCCGTCTCGACATCKACCCGGAGGGCAAGGCTGGCATGACCGCTCCGCGCCTTTGTGAGCTGGAGCATTGGCCATTTCCCGAGCGGCGTCGCATTACCCCGCAAATCCTCGTGCTACTCGCGACTGTGTACGGTACGGATGTTCATAATCTACTTGATGTCTACGACCGCGAACGCCTCCGGCCGGCCGACCGGCTGCTTATCGACGCTATGGAATGCTTCGACGGAACGACAGCCTGCGTCTGTGGCCGCCGCAGGGGACGCGGAGACGCATTCCCGAGCGTCCCGGTACCATCACTTGAAGTGTCGACATCTACCCGATTTGCGCGATCTATTTAACCGCAGTACCCACAGCCGCGTTATCTCCCGCCGACGGTCTTCATGACGACACCGGTCCCACCAGCGATCTGCTGGGCAGCGATCCTGTCCCCAACGGGGCGGCGAGATCAGCGTTGCCGAGTTCCGGCTGGACTTCATTGAAGCACTGAATGGGCTGCGCTCCCTCTGATAGTCTGCTGGCCCACCGGAGCAGATAAACCCCTCATCACCCTGTGACCCACTCCGGGTGCTCAGCCACCTTGAGGCCAGAATCCTGTCGATTCTGTCGGTCGTCGCGGACGGTTGGGCTCTCTGGCCGCCGGTTTTGAAGGTGAGGGCGGACGCCGCTTCGTCGAGTCGGATCGGCGGAGCGCGCTGCCGTGCACGCAGCGCCCAGAAGCTGGTCGAGAAGGTGACGGTCCTGGGGCGGGCGATCCGGCGGGGGTGYGATGATCGTCGGCCTGCACAGTGGGCGGAACCTGTGCCTGGGCGGCTACGGCTTCCTGTGCCAGGTGCACCCAGAGGCGGGCTACTACGTGGTCGGGCGGGAGGGATTGCGGTCGCGCTGTGCCAGCGGCCACGTGCAGATCCCCAGCGCCCCGTTCTTGCCAGCGATCTTGTGGTTCTTTCGGGCCAGGTAGTGCTTCCGAATGACTAGCCGCTTTATGGCCTGAATGTGTCAAATTGTGCTGGCGTGTCGTTCCGACTTGGAAGTTGGAACGGGCCGGTGCGTGTCCGGCAAGGCAGGCTGAAGGGGACAGTCCGTCGCATTGGTGTGACGGACCGGCGCCGGATGTCTGCGAGGTGGGCATGGTGGCTCCTCGTTCGGACTCTCGCGGTCGCCGCTGGCCGGTCCGCGGGGTGGCCGTCGGGTTGCTGGCCGCGGGCGTGCTCGTGGTCTCCTGCAGCTCCGATGACAGCGCCGAACCGGCTCCTGGGCCGGCGACGTCGCTCGGTCGATCCTCGGGGCCGCAGGTGACGGTGTCGCCGTCGCCCACGTCACCAGCTGATGCTGCCGGGCAGCGGGCGGTGGCCGCCTATGTCGGTCTGTGGGAGGCGATGGCCGAGGCGAGTCATACCTCGGACTGGCAGTCACCCGAGCTGGCGCGGTACGCGTCGGGGGACGCGTTGCAGGCAGTCTCCGGCGGCCTGTACGCCGATCATTACAACGGGCTGGTGTCGCGTGGCGCCCCCGTGCTGCATCCGGAGGTCACCTCCGTGGAGCCGGCCGACGCGCCGACGACGGTGATGGTGTTCGACTGTTCCGACAGCACGAACTGGCTGCGCCACCGTGCGGACGGGGCGCCGTTCACCGACGAGCCGGGTGGGCGGCGGGCGGTGACGTCCGAGGTGCGGCTGCATCAGGACGGGTCGTGGAAGGTGACCCGGTTCGCTGTCGAGCCGGTGGGATCATGCAGTTGACACGTCTCGTCCTCACCGGCACCTGCCTGCTCGGGTTCCTCGCCGCAGGCGCGCCGGCGTTCGCTGACAGCTACGCGACTACGGACTGTGCGCAGAATCYGATCCCGGGCTGCGACCTGGTCGCGGGCGGTGATGGCCTCACACCCGCAGCCCCTGGCGGGCAGGCGCCGCCACCGCAGGACGGCGGGAGCGGTGGCTCGGGTCGCGGTGGGTCGTCCCGTCCGCCGGGCGACGTGGCGCTCGACCCGGCGGACGTCGCGCGCTGCTCCTACGTCCGCAGCGACTTCCAGCCCACCACAGAGGCGATCCGGCCGGTGCTGTTCCGCCCGGCCCCCGACGGCGGTCTGCGGGTGGTCGCGGCGGTCGACCGGCCCGGCCCGCTCCTCGCGCGGCCGGTCGCGACGGGGCCGGACGGTCGGCCGGGTGCCTGGTACGTCTACCAGTGCCAGACCGACGGCGTGCGGGACGCGTTGTACCGGCCGCCGGTATGGATACCCGACGGCCAGGGCGGGCCGGCGGCGGGCGGGCCGGATGTGGGTGGGCTGGCGGAGCAGGCCCGCAGCCAGCTGCGGCTGCAAGGCCCGGCGATCGCGTTGAGCCCGATCGGCCGGCAGTTGATCCGCTTGCCGACCTGGATGTGGCTGGACCCCGCCGGCTGGCGGCCGGTCTCCGCTACGGCCGCCGCCGGCGGCGTGTCGGTCACCGCCACGGCGACCCCGACGGGGGTTGACTGGGTGATGGGCGACGGCGCCCAGGTCCACTGCACCGGGCCCGGCACCCCCTACCCGGATGGCGGTGACCCGAAGGCGTCGTCGCCTGACTGCGGGCACACCTACCAGACGGTCTCCGAGGATCAGCCCGGCGGTGTGTTCACCGTGACCGCGACGGTCACCTGGAACGTCACCTGGGCCGGTGGTGRCCAGGCTGGGGTGTTCGACGGGCTCATAACCGTTTCCACCGTCCCGGTCGCCGTGATCTCCATTCCCGCGCTCAGCACTGGCGGCGGCTGCCCGCCCGCGGCCTCGATTCGTCGCACGGTGTCCGGCTCGACGAACGTGATGGTGGTCAGGGGTTCGTCGGCGCGAGCAGAGTGCCGAGAGCGGTGGCCGCGTCGAGGAGATCGAGAACCTGGCGGAGACCGACATGGACCCGCTGGCCAACGGTCTGGGTGGCGTGCGGGACACGCGTGAGGTACCGGGCGTCGACGAGGCCGGGCGTTGCGGGTCTGGACGTGTCGGACAGTCATGCCCTCGGTCAGGGCCGTCCAACCGTCCCCGAGAGCGGCAGGCAGGTCACGGTTGAGGTGGTCCCGGTAGGGCGGCGGCGTCATCGAGGCATTGGAAGACGCTCCCGGTCTGCTTGGCAGTCTTCCCGACCGCCTCTGGGGTCGGGACATTGCGGTGGAAGACGTCGCGGAGCAGCGTCTCCAGCGTGGCGCACACGTCTTTGATCGCCGATTCGTAGATGCTGGTGAGACCGCCCGCGGCCTCCAGCCTGGCGCGCTGGCCATCGGGGAGACTCCGCCAAGGTCGCGATGACGGCTGTGAGCAGGGAACTTACAGCCGTTGGCGCCAGCGATGATCGCTGTTTAGCGTGCGAGGAGCTGGTCGGTGAGCTCGATCGTCGCGAGGTACCACCAGAAGATCCAGTCGAGAAAGTCGACGCCGTAGTCGGTTTTCTGTTGTTCGTTCTGGTGCCGGATCGCGAACTTGTTCGCGATCGTGAAGAGGTCGCCTTCGTCCTTACTGAGCAGCTCATCTTTGATCAGCTGTCGACGTTCTTCGAGAACGCCGCTGAGGACGACGACCGCGGATCTCTTGGTGTGTTCGTCGGCGTGCCGTGCCCGGTACAGGCTGATGGCGTGGCGGAGCCGGTCAGCGGCCGGGCTTTCTTGCTGGGCCATGCTGCGCAGGAGGTCCGAGCGGGCGGGATCGGTGCTGGTGACCAGGCGACCGACATCCTCGCCTTCGTCCGCGAGGTGGATGCCGAGGTCGCTTCGTTCGAGCAGACCGTTGACGCGCCACCGGTAGACGACGCGGCCTGTGGCGGGAGAGAAATCGCGGTAGTGCCAGCCGCATCCGTCGTAGTCGTGTAGTCCGCGAGATCGGGGGCGCGCTACCAGGTCGTGGAGCACTTCGACCACGTCGCAGAACACGTCTATGTTCTGTGCGAGGCGGTCCGGCGTCAGYGGCCACAGGTCCGCGGCGCCGATGGCGCGCTCGATGACGGCCGAGGGGTCGATCTCGCTGGGGTCGTCGACGCAGTCCTTACCGAACGCCTGCTCGAAGTATCCGTGGTTGTTGAGATGGCTGACGATGTCGATGAACTGGCGGGCTGTGGCACGCAGACCGGCACGGTCAGGGGAGGTACCCGCCCGGCGTTCGGACCAGTACGGGCGGTACTGCGGTGTTGTGGTCTCGCGGAGCTGTTCGGAGYTGGACATCAGGTCGCGGAGGAAGGCCTGCCCGTTACTCAGGCCACGTGGAGGCGGGGACTGCGCGGCTGCCTGACGGAAGTCGTCCTGGGGAGTAGGGCCTGCGAACGCGTGATCGAGAAGTAGTAGGCAGCGGTCATCCCAGTCACGGTGGATCCTGCGGTGGTTGAGCAGGTTGCTCGCTTCGTGGACGAACAGGTGCCGTGGCCAGACGAGTTCGTAGTCRCCTCCGTCGTACATGAGTCGTGTTCCAATCCGGGTCAGCGGCCGGCGAGAGTCGAGGACGAGAAAGATCCACGCAGCGGCACTGGTGATCTTTGATGGGAGCGAGCAACCCTGGACCAGCCTCGCGGCTGGCTACCCCCTTCCGTGCGTCATGGTCCAGTTCGACGCGGGTGGAAAGTGCCGGGGTGAGACCCAGGATGAAGCTGGTCGACGAGCATCTGCGCRAAAGCATCGAGCACCAGCTCATGCGAGGAGCGGCTCTCTGCGGGGTCGCGGCCGGGGACCAGCTGCGCCCAGTAGACCTCGCGGTCGGCGAGGCGGACAGAGACCCTCCCGCCGCGTTCGACGACGGTCGTCACGTCGAGGTTGGTCGTGGTGCRCCAGATCTCCTGGCCGCTCATGCCGAGCTCCCTGTGGTGGCGGGCCGCTTGTCGACGCTGGCCTTGTCGAGGTGACCGCTGACGCCGGAGGCCAGGTCGATGTGGATGTTGCGGCGGGCGACGCTGGCGCGTTCCAGGGCGTCGATCTGGTGGTCGGGGTTCTGGTCGGCGGTGGCGACCTGCACGTATCCGATCAACACGGCCCCAAAATACTCGACACGGACGTCTCCTACCTTTGACCGTCGACGGGGGCTGCCGACGTCGTGATGCGGGTCGAGGGGTGCGGCTGGCGGGCGTCGACTGACGACCGTTTGCCGACTCTGTGTTCGCCGGGGTGGTTTCGAAGGCCCTGCGGCACAGGAGGATTCTGTACGCACCAGGATCTCGCGCCGGCTTCCAGTCGATGCGGGTGTTGTGCACTCATGGTGGGAGCTGTCGATGTTGATGAACCCTCATCCGCAGGTGCTCGTCCCTGACGGGACCACCGCGGACGGTCTGCAGTGGCAGCTGCGCTGTCCCTCCTGCGGAGCCGATACTGTGGACCGGGCGGATTTCGCCGAAGATCACAGGGCCGTGACGGTGTTCCCCGACCGCGACGACTACGACAGCCCGATCGGTACACGGGGCGGATACGTCCAGGTCGATCTTCAATGCCCGGTCGGRCATCGTTTCGCGCTGATCGTGGCCAACCACAAGGGGGCCGAGTTCGTGGCTGTGGTTCCCTCCAGCRCCGGCTGATCCGCGCCCGCCTGCTCTCCGTCAGGGCGGGAACATCTCCACGATGATCTGAGTCTGGTGTTCGCGGGCGGCGGTGAACAGCGTCTGCAGCGCGGCCCAGCCCGGCTCGGTTGTGCTCAGCGACAGCCACCAGAGTCGGCTCTGGGCATCGTAGATCGCCCCGCTCGCGCGGATGAGGTCGAGCTGCGCCTGCCATCTGGGGCCGGAGGCGGGCATGGGGATGATGCGAAGCCGTGGTGCCCTGCCGGTCGGGGCTGCGATGCCGGTGGCCGGATCGTCCCGGGTGGCAATGATCGGGTCCGGTTCGTCGCAGGCCAGCGCCTCCAGCCAGGCGTGGGCGAAGGCGATGCCTTCCTGGATTGCCTGAGGGTCGGCTTCTCGGCGCCGCGCTACGCCCATCGCTTTGTTGRCCCGGGCGTGAACGGTGGCGTAGGTCAGGTTGCCGGTGTGCACGATGCGGCCGATGAGCCGGTTGAGGTCGTCGCGCGGGTCGGATGGCGGTTCCCAGTCGGCGTCAGCCGCAAGTGCGGCCGCTTCCACCTCACCGCACCGGTCGCAGATCATCAGCGTCCCCGGGACCGGTGCGTGACCGCAGGAACAGCACACATAGCSATAGCAGGTGGCGCAGGACATCATCGCGCCGTCGCTGTGGTCGTGGAACTGTCCCGGATGAGCCCTGTCCCAGGCGGCGGCTTCGGAGATGCAGTCCCCGGTACACACCGGTGGGTCGCGTTCCACCATGGTGACCGGTTGTGGAGGGGGGATGCCGGCGGCTTCCCGGGCGGCGGCCTCGCGGGCGCGGTGTTCTCGGCTGGCCTCGTCGCGTCGTGCGCGGGCTTGCAGACACATCTCCCGTTCGGGGTCGGTCAGATGTGTCCAGHAGGCCACCGACCGGGGTAGGTCCGGCCAGTCGAGATCCGGTTGTCCGAGGCCTTGGCGTTGTCCGGGCCATTCCGCGGCGTCTCGCYGGCAGCGTTGGCCGTCGCGCCGAGGACGTGTGCACTTCACAGTCACGTCTGTGATCTGGAGCGTCCTGGCTGGCCCCGCCGCCTCGGCGAGGCGGGCGGTGGCGAGGGGATGACGGCCCGGGTCGCGGCTGCCTCCAGGGCGTCGAGGAGTTCGGCGAGTCGGTCTGTACCGGTGAGGTCTGCTGCGACGGCGGGGAGCTGGTCTGTCAGGAGCAGGACCGGGTTGTCGGTGCGGCCCACCAGGCTCCATCCGTCCGCGCTGGCGCGCAGAAGCCGCGCCGGGCCGGGCGTGGCACGGCGGGACCGCACGCTTCCTGGAGCGGGGGCCGAGTCGGCGGCGAGCCGCCAAGCGGCGTCGAGGGCCTGTGTGACGGCGGGATGGTCCAGGTCGGCGAGCCTGGGCAGGATGTCGTGCAGGCGCAGGCGGGGCTCGTCGAAGCCGGTGTCGTCGTCGACGATCAGATMTTCCAGACCGCCGGCGAGACGGTCGGCGGCGYGGYGGCGTTCCGCACCGGGCCAGGCGGTCCTCTGYGGTGGTCGCAGCGGTGTCTCCACCCCGGTCGGATCATGCGGGTCCGTCCGATCCGCGAGGGCCAGGTGGCATTCGATGGGCYAGCCCGGCCGGTAGGCGAGCAGACGCTTGGGGTTGGTGGAGATCCCGGTCTGCAAGCCGGTGTCCCACAGGGCCAAGGCGCTGCGGGCGGCGCCGGTGTCCGTGCCGACCTGGGTCCATCGGGCCCCGGTGGTGTCCTGACCGAGAAGCAGTGCGTACCCGTCATATGTGACGGGCAGATCGAGGGCCGCGCAGGCAGCCGGATAGTCATCGGCGAGCTCGCCAGGAAACTCCTCGACCGTCAGCAGAACCACGGTCACCGCGGCGAACCCGGACGGYTCCTCCTGCTGGCTCATAGCGGTCTCCTCATCAGGATCGTCCTCGGGGCTACGCAGAGCCCACAGGCCAAAGCCTTGGGGCGGGGGAAAAGGAGTAGCAGCCCAGAAAGTTAAGATGGGCATTCCCGGACAGGGAGAGCCGGGCGACGTCGGTGTCGGGTCTGGCGTAGGACAGCGAGGTAGCGGGTGTTCCACAGCACGGCGGCGTTGAGGTCAGGTCGAGGGCGCCGGGCTGGTCMTCCTGCYCTTCCCGGTAGATCTGCCCGCAGCGGCCGTGGAAGATCACGCGGGCGAGTTTGTGGCGGGATTCCTGCACGGTGGTCTGGGTGTTCACCTCACCACCCGGCGATGGGTGTCGTCGAGRGGTTCCATTATCGCCAGCAGAGCCAGAGTCYTCGCGATGCGGCCGTACTCGGCGAAGRCCTGCCCCAGCGGGGTCGGGTGGCCATCGCGGCCGAGCATCCGCAGGAATTCTAGCGGCACACCTCAGAACGTAACCGTCGGACGCGCAGGCAGAGAGCAAATCGGCGAACCCAGCCACCCCGTGGTCTAGATCTGCCCCCCCGGTACGGGATAACGACCGCGTGCGGCCCCGCGCGCGACCCAGTAGCCGAGGTGAGCCACCGCCGCGGCGACCCAGCGGAGCGCCAGCAACGGTGTCCCCGCCGGCCACAAGCCCCACGCCGCCCACGGGGAACCGGACCGGCCAGCAGCGGCGCTGGCACCGCCACGGCAACGCACAGCGAGAGGCCACAGGGCCGTGAACAGCGGATGTGTTACCCAGGCCGAGCCGCCAGCCACGTCTTCAACGGTGAGGGCAGTTCGCCGCCTGGACGCCGGCCGCGACATCGGCATACCCCCTTCCCATGGGGTATCCCCTCTGGTGCGCACGCGGGTATCCCACTTGATGGGATACCCGCCTGCGGCGTGCTGGCGCAGGTCAGGGGCCCGCTGGCACCGCCCAAGAACAGCCCGACTGGCTACCAGGAGCCCTGGATGATAGTCGGGCCGCTCCAGGCCCACGGGTCCCGACAGCCGCCGTTCAGATAGGCGCATTCAACTAGAATTCCACGAATACCTGAATTCCCCACGCGACCCTTCCTTTGCATTTCGCTCGGCCTATTCTTTCGTGCTTGCATTCTTTTTGCGACTTACACCCCTGCCGTTTGTCGACTTGCGGGGATTGGTCTCCGATCTGCGGAAATATKATTGCCGGATTGCCCAAAAATCCTAGAAATAATCGCCCGACGGTATTGATCCCTTGGGTGCGTGGAGGGATTATTAGTTATCGGCGCGTTGCGCCCGGCGCGCGGCGCTAAATCCCCCACTCACATGGAGTCCTCCATGTCGCATGACTTCTTTTCCTCATTCTTTTCCCGGGACATTCCGTCGATCGTTCCCGCCCAGTCCGCCACGGCTGAGGACATGGCGCGTGTCACCGAAGCGGACTGGGCCGCGATCGTCGACCACGCACACCGCCACTGCCGGAAGGTCGACGCATCCCGCTCCCGCAAGCGCGCCGACGGCAGCGCCACCATCGCCCGGGACGGATTCGGCACCTACGGCAGCGACGACGTGTCCGACGACATCGCCCAGGACGCGGTACTGATCTACGCCCGTCGRCTCGGGACGATCATCCGGAACTGCGCCGTCGCCTCCCTGAACGTCACCACCCGGGAACCCGACGGGTGGCAGTACCAGACCCAGGACGGCGAGACCTCCGTCGTGAACCGTGCCGTCATCCGCCGCTGGGCGGTCCACGACGCCGCCCAGCGCAACGGCTACCGCCCCCATCGCACCACCCCCGACGCCGACAACCCCGACACGGCCCGACGGCAGGCCGAGCATCTGGCGTCGGTGACCTATCTCGCCGGACTCTCCAACGTGATCTTCGCGATGGCGTGGGAAGACGGACGCGACTTCCCCACCCTGCGGCAGCTCCTCCACCTGGCAGGCCACGCCGAAGATCTTGGACGCGCCGGACTACTCGCCACCGTCGCCCAGCAGACCTACGGCGGCAAGTACGGATCACGCCGCGCCGTGATCAAAACCCGTGACGCCGCACTCGCGGAAGCACGCGAACTCACCAACCGCTGCGACGACATCCGCCGCAACCTCACCCACCGCGACCGACCCCACCGCGAACACCACACCGACGACTGAGACCACCCGCCCGGAGCCTCCGAGCAACCCAGCTCGGAGGCTCCACCGCGTTCCGGCCGCACCGGCCGCACCGGCCGCGCTGGTCGTGCCGGCCGCACCGGCCGCGCTGGTCGTGCCGGTCGCGCCGGCCGCGCTGGTGGTGCTGGTGGCGCTGGTGGCGCCGGTCGCGTCGGGGTGGTGCTGGTGGCGCTGGTGGCGCCGGTCGCGTCGGGGTGGTGCCGGTCGTGCCGGTAGTCGAGCCGG
>NZ_MAQZ01000049.1:0-92838 GCF_001756285.1 Frankia sp. CgMI4 | reverse complement strand
CGGTCGCGTCGGGGTGGTGCCGGTCGTGCCGGTAGTCGAGCCGGCCGCACCGGCCGCACCGGCCGCGCTGGTGGCGCCGGCCGCGCTGGTCGTGCTGGTGCCGCCGGCCGCGCTGGTCGTGCCGGCCGTGCTGGTGGCGCTGGTGGCGCCGGTCGCGCCGGTCGCGCCGGGGTGGTGCCGGTCGTACCGGTAGTCGAGCCGGCCGAGCCGGTCGCGCTGGTGGCGCTGGTCGCGCTGGTGGTACCGGCCGATTCGGTGGCGCTGCTATCAGTGTGTGTGGTGTCGTTCGGTCTCGGTCGGTCGTGTGGATGTTGGATGTGTCGATATCTGCGGGTGCGGTCCGGTCTCGTACCAGTGGTGAGTCGGTCGCTTCCGGTCCAGAAGCGGTCCCGGTCCGGAAACGGCCCCGGTCGTGGTGGTGTGCCGGTGCTATTGGCTTGTCGCGGTGCGACTTGGGTCGGTGGGGTGGGTTTCGGATTCGAACGGGAGGGCTGGCGGGCTGGGGTCCTGCGGCTGCTGGGCGGGGCTCGTATTTGATGACCGTGGGGGCGTCTCGACCGGTGGTCTCTTGGTTGGTCGCATACAGGGGTCGGGCCGGTCTCCTGTGCTTGGGCCGGGTCGGTGGGTCCGGCCAGTGAGTTTGGCTGAGCGTTCACCCGGCGGTGCTCACCGTGCGGCGACGCAACATGGCCAGCCGACGGGTGATCGAAGCGGACGGCGGCGTCCCCGTCGGCCAGACACCGATCGGTTGCGCTTTCGTCTGCCCACCCGCTGACCCGCCCGCGCTGCGCACCGGGTGCGATGTGGTCAGCGTCGTGTGGGCAGGGATGGGCTGATCTCGCTGAGGTCGATATCGGCGACCAGGAGGCGGTGCAGGGCGCCGCCGGGGTGGCGGGGCAGGGGCTGGACGGGGCTGGTGAAGTATTCGAGGTCGTCGAAGACGGGCTGGCCGTCCGGGCGGCGGGCGAACTCGACGCGGCCGTAGTCGACCCCGTCGGTGGCGTCGTAGCTCATCCAACTGATCGTCTCGGTTTCGCCGGGCTGGAGCGGCGCGGTGTACAGCGGCCGGGCCTGGATGRTCTCGCCGTCGTCATACCAGACCTGGGGGACAGAGAGAACCCAGCGGTGGGTGCGGACGGCCTTCGCGGTGGCGGCGGCGCGGATCTCGAACGCGAGGGCGGTCGCCCAGCTGGTCAGGTAGGGGTAGTCGCTGAGGAACAGGTTCCGGTCGCCCTGCAGGCCCAGGATGGCGGGGTAGTCCCCGGCGCGCACGGCGCGCTGCACGCGGCTAGTGATGTCCTCGACGAGCGTCCAGGTGTCAGCGTTCACGGCACAGTCCTCTCTCGTGATCCCCGTGCCCGACCGGGCCGGGGTCGTGCCCTGGCCGGTGTCGGGCCTCTACTTGTTCATGCGGGGCGGGCGTCGTCCCGACCGTCCGCGGCCGTCTCCCTTTCTCCTCGGGCCGGTGCGGCGGGTGGTGGCGCCGTAAATGCCCCGTCACTCTGATACGGGCCTTCCGGCGTCCCGACCGTCCGGAGACCCGGCCGGAGCAGGCGTTCTCCCGCGCTGGCGGTGCCTTGCCTGCCGGCTGCAAGGCATCGCCAGCGCGGAAGGCCGGGGCCTCGGTCAGGCGGCGGGATGCAGGCTGGTGGGTGGCATCGGGTGCGGCGGGTGCAGCCGGCCGGACGGGTCCGACGGGTCGGTGGTGTCGTCCTGGCGGGCGGTGGGGCGCAGGTGCGGTGGGACGTTGGGGAGCTGGTGCAGTCCGAGCCGGCCGGGCCGGGGTGCGGTCAGGGGAAGCCAGCGGGCCGGGGTGGGGTCGAGATGCTGGTCGGGTGGGGTGAGGTCGGCCGCGGTGGTCGCGACTGGCACCAGTTCGGGCCGGTCGAGGTTGTGCAGCGTCTGGGTCATCGCCTGGCGGATGCGGGCCTCGCGGCGGGCGGTGGTGGTCCACAGCAGGATCGGGGTGGCGATTCTGGTGCTGGTGGCGAGCTGYTGGTAATGGGTCAGCTTGGCGGCGACACGGTGCAGCGGTTCGGTGCCGTAGTCCAGTTCCAGGAACCACTMGACCGTGGCACCGCCACGGGTCGTCCAGCGACCGAAGGCGTCGGGGCGGACGATGTCACCGAAATGCCGAGCGCAGCGTTCTTCCGGCCACCACGCGGTCAGCGTGCCCACGGCGCCGGGCTGGCGAGCATGGTGGACAAGACGGGTGAACACGCCATTGACCGCGACCCGATGCGCCAGGTGCAGGGAGTGAGCAATGCCCTTCGCCCGATCATGCTGGTAGCCGATCTTCCTCGGGTCCAGGCCATCCTCATGCGCCAGCACGGCCGCGCCTGCGACGTCGAGGATGTAATGCATGGGCGCCAGCCCGGCGGGCACCAGCGGTTGAAAACGGTCGAGGACGCGCCAGCGGTAAAGCTCCAGCAGGCGCAGGTTCGCCGCACGCCGGCCGGTCCAGCCGAGTTCGACAATCTGGTKGGTGGTCAGGACCCGGTGCTCGTGCAGCATCCGGGTGATCCACCGGTCCCGGGGGGTGAGGTGGTGGGCCAGCCACAGCTGGTGCTCACTGCTAGCGACGGTGCGGGCGGCGGGTCGGGCGTAGGTGCGGCGGCCGAGATGCTTCTGCTGCGGAGGATTCGTGATCACGTTCGGGTGTTCTCCATGGACGGTGACGCGGGCGGCGGTCGACGGGCGGGTACGGACAGTGCCGGGCTGGACGGGATGGGGCCAGCTCCGCAGGGGCCGGGGGTAGCCGGGCCGGCGTCTGTCGGCCCGGTGTGGACTCCCGGTGCATGCTGGTCCCGCCCGTACGGGCGGAGGCGTCATCCGACGGCAGCGAGCACACCCGGCGGGTCGGCCGGCTCCGCCGGCCCGATCTCGACCAGCTCCACCCTGTCCCCGCCTCCGCCGCTGTCAGAGAGGCTCTCCGGGAGAGGGCCGCCCATGGTGGGGACGCCGGCCGAGCTGTGTTCGTCGAGAACACGGCGGGCCTCGGCGCGTAGCTGTGTGACCAGGCTCCGGGCCCGCTTCGACCCCACGTGCAGTCGCCTACGCAGCTCGTCCGAGGAGATCGGCCGGTGGTTCTCCTCCCAGTACAAGGCGTCCTCGCGTCGCGCCCACGCCAGCCACTCCTCATCCGACAGCCCACCCGAAGCCGCCGCAGATCGACGCTGCCGAGGAACCTCCGGTGAGGCCGACGGCGGTGCGGCGATGCCGCCGTCGGCGATTGGCGCCGGTGCCGGCGGCGTGGCGTCCACACCAGCCGGCGGATTCGAGGGATTCTGGGGGCATGCGGGTGGGTGGCGCATGGCCTGCAACAATCCTGGGCCGACCTCACTCCACCCGATCAGCAAAAGCGGACCGACGCTGTCGAACGCGGCCTTCGCGTAGTCACCCGCGATCACCGGCTCGGCGATGTCGAACGCGGCCTTCGCGTAGTCACCCGCGATCACCGGCTCGGCGATATTGAGCGCCAGAGTAACAATGCTGGAGAACACCAGCAGCCGCCGGGCCGGACGCAGAAGCTCGACCGGAGCGCCCCGCAACGCCAACTGCCGCGTCCCGAGCAAAAGCCCTACCACAGACAGGTCCACGGCCGGGGCTACCAGCGGCGCGATCCAGATCGGCACCCCCAACCGAAGCCCGAGTTGGAGGACATTGCCGAAGCCGAACAAGAACGTCAACCCGACAACCAGCGCCATGATCAACGTCACCAGGGTGACCGCGATGTCCCTGCTCTGGGCCGACACGTCCACGGCCGGAGCGCCGGCCGGGCCGGCGCCGTCTGGGGTCCTCATGCGTCGCCCCTGGTCAGGGCACGTGTCCCTACCTGACGAACGACGATCTCAGGGCCCTCAACCAAGATCGTCCGGTTCTTATTGTGGTCCGGCCGGTGCACCCGTTGAACGGCAGCGTTCTCGCAGGTCAGATGCTCGCCCACCGTTCCTCCTCTGATCGTTTGGGCCCGTTTGGTCACAGATTGGTCACGACCGGGCCGTGACCGAAGTGGACGGACGAGGAGTCCGCGGGCCGGTGGCCGGGCAGTCTGACGCAGGCGCACCCGGTTCCGCATCGTCATCACCCAGRCCATCGGAGTCGTCCGAGTCGGTCGCGTCGCCACCGCCGTCGGGCCGGTCCGCCTGGTCCTCGTCGGCCTGCCCGCCAGTGCCGAGGATGAGCCCGGCGACGACTTCCGCGGCATCGGAGTGCATGCCGGGCAGAACGTGGCTGTAGATCTCCAGGTGATCGTGATGCTGGCGTGCCCCAGCCGCTCGGAGACGACCTTGGGATGCACGTTGCTCGCGAGCGCGAGGGTTGCCCAGGTGTGCCGCAGGTTGTGCAGCCGGATGACCGGCAGGCCGAGGCGCCTCACCCGCCGGAGGAACGCGCGGGAGTTCCGTTCCGGGTGCATGGCCCGGCCGTCCCAGTGGGTGAAGACAAGATCGGCCTCTGGCTCCCTGCCGAGCAACRCCAGCTCCTTCAGCTTGCTCTCGCGCAGGTCACGCAGCGCCGTTACGGTGGCCGTGTCCAGGGCGATGACCCGCGTGCCGCGTACGGTCTTCGGGTCGCTGAACACCGGCACCCGGCCGGTGTCAGACGTGGTGACGTTGACGAGCGTCCGGCGGATCGAGATGCGCCCCGCGTCCAGATCCACCGCCGACCAGGCGAGCCCCAGCGCCTCACCTCGCCGCACGCCGGTGGTGGCGAGGTGAGGCGCTGGGCGTAGGTCGGTTCGTCGCGGGTGGCGTCGAGGAAGGTCCGGAGTTCGGCGTTCGTCCAGGTGCGGATCTTCGTGTGCCGCTCGGCCTGGGCCTTCCGCTGCGGCGGCTTGGTCCGGTCCGCCGGGTTGCGTGGGATCAGGTCCCATTCGACTGCCGTCTTCAGCGCATCCCGAAGGATCGTGTGGATGTAGAGCACGGTCCGCGGCGACAGTCCGTGCCCCCGGGCATGGTCAGCCCGGCCAGCCCGGAGCAACTCGGCCTAGAGGGCTTGCAGGGTAGCCGTGTCAAGGAGCTGGAGCCGCACCCCGCCGAGCCGGGACAGGACATGCAGCCGCAGGTTCCGCCGGCATGACGCCAGGGTCGACGGCCGCAGCTCACCTTCCACTGCCGGGAGCCAGCGCGTCTCGATGAACTCCCGAACGGTCAGCCGGGACGGCTCGACGTACGTGCCGGCCGCGAGCTTGCCGAGAAACCCCGTCAGCGCCGCCTGTGCCGCCTTCTTGGTCGCGAACCCACGCCGTCTCGCCTGCCGACGCGGCCCACCCGCTGCGGTGATGTCGACGACGAAGAACCACCTGCCGGAAGCGTCCTTCCGGACGCTGCCCTGACGGCCGGCACTCACGAGGCCGCCCGGTGATCTCGCCCTCGAGGGCGGACTCCAGCACGACCTTCGTCAGCTGCTGGAGCAGGCCACCCTCGCCGGACAGCCGCACCCCCTGCTCACGGGCCTGGGTCACCAGCTGCGCGACCAACGCGGGATCGATCCCCGCTGGCGCAGCCTTCGCCTTCGACGCGCGGGGCCGTCCAGCGGCCGACTCCTCCAGGGACACCACAGCAGTGTCCGCTGCGTCTGTGGTGATCGTCATCAGGTGTCACTCCTTGATCGGGGTTACACCGTTGTTCTTACACACCCCGGGTGTCAGCCCGTTCGGCTGTCCGGTACGCGCCTGGGTTGTGACGATCCGTGGCTACTGTGGCAGGCTGTGYGGCTATGGGCACGAGGGTCCCGGCGTCAGGCGGCGGCGCGGTGCAGGGTGCGGCAAGGTCGCCATCGTCGGGGGTGGATTTCTTCGTCTCCTACACCGGGGCCGATCAGGGATGGGCGGAGTGGATCGCCTGGGTGTTGGAGGACGCCGGCTACCGGGTGCGGATCCAGACCTGGGACTTCAACGCGGGTAGTCATTTCGTCACCGAGATGCATCAGGCGGCACAGGTCGYGGCCCGCACGATCGCGGTGCTGTCGACGGCGTACCTGTCCTCGGCGTTCGCGGAGGCGGAGTGGCAGGCCGCCTGGGCCGCCGACCCGTCCGGGCGGGCGCGCAAGCTGCTGGTGTTCCGAGTGGAGGAATGTGATCGGCCCGGGCTGCTGGGTCAGCTGGTCAGCGTGGACCTGTTCGGCCTCGACCGGGACATCGCGGCCGGGCGGCTGGTGGCCGCGGCACGTGGGGAGCGGAGTAAGCCGGCGGTGGAGCCGGTCTTTCCCGGCGGGCCCGCCCAACCGATGGTCACCGCGACGGGGATGGAGCCGACGTTCCCCGGGCGGCTGCCCGATGTGTGGAACGTGCCGAGTCGCAACCGGCATTTMACCGGCCGCCAGTCCCAGCTCGACCAGRTCCGCACCGAGCTGGGGTCGGGGCCGGTGGCGGTGACCACCCTGCACGGCATGGGCGGGGTGGGCAAGACCCAGTTGGCCGTCGAGTACGCCCATCGGCACGCCGCCGAGTACACATTGGTCTGGTGGATCGACGCGGAACAGACCCTCCTGGTCGGCGAGAAGTTCGCCGCGCTCGCGGGCCCGCTGGGTCTGTCGACCGATGGAGCGGTATCCGACATCGCGGCCATCGTGCTCGCAGCCCTAGGCCGTCGGGTGGGGTGGCTGGTGGTGTTCGACAACGCCGAGGATCCCGTCGCCTTGCGGGACTGGCTGCCAAGCGGACCGGGCCATGTGCTGATCACGTCCCGGAATCCGGGCTGGGAGGCACTCGCCGCTGCGGTCGACGTGGACGTGTTTGAACGGGCTGAGGCGGTGGCGTTCCTGACCCGCCGTCTTCCCGGCCTKAACGCGGCGGTAGCCGACGCGCTGGCTGCCGAGTTGGGTGACCTGCCTCTGGCGTTGGCGCAGGCCGCCGGCTACCTCACCACGACCCGGACGGATCCGGCCAGTTACCTTGCGAAGTTCCGTACCCGGCGTACGACGCTGYTGGGCAAAGGGGGCGATCCCCTCTATGCCGGCACCATCGCCACCGCTTGGTCCATGGCTCTGGAACGGCTGCGGGCCGACGCCCCGGCCACCGTGCAGCTGCTGACGCTGTGCGCGCTGCTGGCTCCCGAACCGATCCCGTTGGCCCTGTTCGATGACCATCCCGATCTTCTCGACGGCCCGTTGGCGCAGGCGTGCGCCGGTACCCATCCCCGGCTCGACCTCGACGATGTGGTCGGTGACGCGCTGGCCTACTCCCTGGCCCGCCGGAGCGGGAACACGATTCAGCTGCACCGCCTCGTCGGGGCAGTCATCGCCGGTCAGCTGCCCGAGGAACGTCGCGACGTCCTGYGCGGCGTGGTGGTGGCCCTGGTGGAGGCCGCACTGCCGGATGAACCCCACCGGTCCGGGACGTGGCCTGTCTACGCCATGCTGGTCCCCCACGCACGTATCGTGTTCCGTCCGGACCGTCCCGKCGTCCTGAAACTGCTCGAATATCTCGACGCCAGTGGTGACTACCGGACGGCGAAGATCGTGCAGGAGGACGTCCACAACGACACCGTGACACGGCTGGGCGCCGAGCATCCCGCGGCTCTGCGTACGCGTGCCGCCGTCGCCAACTGGACCGGGGAGGCGGGGGATCCRGGAGGCGCGCGCGACATGCTCGCGGCGTTGCTGCCCGTCTGCGACCGGGCCCTGGGCGCCGACGACCGGCAGACCCTGCTGGTCGCGGCCCGTCTCGCGGACTGGACCGGGCAGGCCGGCGACTGGCCCGGCGCGCGCGACCTGTGCCTGTCCATCCTGCCCCGGTGGCGACGCGTCGCGGGTGAGGATGATCCGGAGACCCTGTATGTCTGGGCGAATCTCGGGTTCTGGACCGGGCAGGCCGGCGACGTGGCGGGCGCGTGCGCTCACTACGCCGCGTTTCTGCCGATCAGGGAACGGGTGCTGGGACCGGAACACCCGGATGTTCTCGAATCCCGTGACCAGTACGCCCGTTGGATCGGGGAGGCCGGGGATCCCGCGGCCGCGCGCGACCTGTGCTCGGCGCTGCTCACCGTCCATGAGCGGGTGTCCGGCGCGGAGCATCACGGCACGCTGTGGGTCCGCACCAACCTCGCCTGGTGGACCGGCAAGGCGGGTGACCCGGCCGCCGCCCGCGACCAGTACGCACAGTTACTGCCGATCCGTGAGCGGGTCTCGGGTCCCGAGCATCCCGCGACCTTGGTCGCCCGGGGTAACTTCGCCTACTGGGTGGGTCAGGCGGGAGACCCCGCGATGGCCCGTGACCAGTACGCCGCCCTGCTCCTGATCCACCGGCGGGTCCTCGGCCCCGACCATCCGGACACGTTGCTCGACCAGCGCAACCTCGCCCACTGGACCGGGGAGGCGGGGGATCCCGCGGGTGCCCGAGACCAGTTTGCCGCGGTACTGGCGCTGTTCGAACGGGCGTTGGGACCCGAGCACCGCGAGACCGTGGCCGCCCGCACCGAGCTCGCCGTCTGGACGGCCGCCGCACCCGACTGGGCTGCCGCGCCACCCGGATCCGCGACCGCCGGAAGGCCGTAGCCAAGCCCGACGGTCAGGGCTGTCGCGGCCACAAGCGCAGCCGAACGGGACCATGTGAGACGAGATTTCACTCCGCGCCATCCTCGATTCCGCATTGTCGGTCCGACGCCGTATCGAACCGCGAAGAGACCACGCCCGGCGGAGTCGACAGCATACGGCTGGACGTAGACCATGCAAGTCTCCTGAATCATCAGAGCAACAGGGCGCCGACCTTGCCTACATCCCGCCGGAGTGCGGTGCAGCGGCCAGCCGTCAAGGGATTTCCATTCACAGGTCGGTGAACACGAGTCGTCTCGAATTTGAACCACGAGTCGATGGAAGAAATCAGGCTGTGGCCCGCCGGCCGCGAATCGCTAGGCCGGCCGGGRGACCATGCCCGTCATCCACCAGATCCAGCCTTGAAGGAATACCATCGGGTACCGTTCATGACGTCCATATCGTCTTTGGTCGACAGAATCTGCTGTACATCGGCCTCCTGCCGTCAAGGTCCGGATGGCCCGTCCCRGACTACACAAGGCGGCCGATCTCAGGCCGCATCGATGTGGCCGGGCTCTCAGGCCACCATTAGAGTGATCTCCCGGATACGGTGACAGTACGTCGCGAAGCGACAGCGCCCCGCCATGTCCCTGTCGCAACACCCTGAGGAGGAGATCCATGTTCGGTCTGACGGTGCGGTTCGAGGTACGCCCGGACACGGCGGACGCGTTCGACGCGTTGGTGGCCGAGACGGTGCCGCTGATCRCCGCCCACGAACCCGGGACCTTGATCTACACTACCCATCGGGTGGTCGGCGACGACAATGCCCGGCTCTTCTACGAGCTCTACCGCGACCGCGAGGCGTTCGAGGATCATGAGAACCAGCCGCACATCCACCATTTCGTCGCCGAGCGGCAGGATCTGCTCACCGGTCCCCCGCGTATCGAGTTCATCACACTGACCTCGGGCACCGGGCTTCCTACGATGACAGGCGCCTGAGGACCCGGCACCTGCCGGTCCGTTCTTCACCCGCCCTGGGCTGGAGCGGCCGATGCCACTTGGCCCAGCCCAGCCGGGCAGGAAACCCGCGTCGGCGGACCGTCCGCCGACCAGGCCAGGAGGGTGACGCATGAAAATCGGTTTCATCGGACTTGGCGGAATGGGCAGCGCCATGGCGCGCAATCTGATCGACGCCGGCCACACCGTACTGRCCTGGAACCGCTCACCGGATCCCGTCACCGAGCTGGCCGCCGCCGGTGCGGTGCCCGCCAGCATCTCCGAGGCGTTCGCCACCGGAATCGTCCTCAGCATGTTGGCGGACGACCAGGCCGTCACCGACCGCCTGCTCGATCCGCGGGTACTGACCGCCGCGCCGGCCGGAGCACTGCATGTGAATATGGCCACCGTCAGCACCGCGCTGGCGATCCAGGCCCGGCGTGAGCACGCCGAGCACGGGCTGCGCTACCTCGCGGCTCCCGTCTTCGGCCGGACCGACGCCGCCCGCGCCGGCAACCTCACCATCGTGACCAGCGGCGATCCGGACACGATCGCCGAGGTTCAGCCCCTGTTCGACGTCCTCGGCCGGCGAACCTGGACGGTCGGCGATGCGCCGGAGCACGCCAACCTGGTGAAGATCCTGGGTAACTATCTGATCGCCTGCAGCATCGAGGCGATGGCGGAGGCGAGCGCCGTCATCGAGGCCGGCGGGATGAACCCGGCCACGTTCATCGAAGTGCTCACCGACAACCTGTTTACCGGCCCGGTCTTCACCGGCTATGGCCGCATGATCGGAAACCGGGACTACGAGCCCGTCAACTTCCGTCTCCCGCTCGGGTTGAAGGACGTCCAGCTCGCGCTGGCCTCAGGGCTGGAACGGAACGTTCCGCTGCCCTTCGGCGGCGTGCTGCGGGACGCCTTCGTCGACGCGCTGGCGCATGGCCAGACCGACCAGGACTGGGYCGCGGTGACCGAGACGGCCCGCCGGCGCGCCGGGCTCGCCTGATCCACGGTGCYGGGCCGCCACCGCACCGCGCTGCACCGTACCGACCTCAACGACCGTACCGAGCACAGCACGGACGGGATGTGCCCGGCCGGAGGAACGCCGCCCTGGCCGGTCAGTCCCCACTGGGCATCGCTACGGCTGGCGGCTGTCGTCGTGGTGCTTCTCTGGCTCCGCCGGCACCGGGCCGGACTGCGTGGCCCGGTGATGYTGTCCGGTGTCGGCGGACAGCAGGCCGGACATGGATACTCCGGTAAGAGCGGGCGGCGGGAAACCCGCGCCACGGCGGACCGCGGAGCCATACCAGCGGTCGTCGTCGAAACCGCTCTCGTCGTCGCTGCCGTCCGGACCGTCCCCGCCGGCGTAGTCCCAGCTCGACGACCAGTTGTCCGACGAGGACTCGACGGAGGCATCGGATGCGTCCGAACGCGCCCAGTCGAACTCACCACGACCGAACACGAACGAGCCACCCATCGGACGATTCTCCGGTATCGAGCGGTGCACGGACGCCGACGCCGACGCCGACGCCGGGCCGACGACACGCGGGATCACAAGCCAGGCAGTGATGTTGACCCCCACGACAACGAGGATAATGACAATCGGAACCAGATAGCCGTACTCGGGCGGCAGCATGACGGCAAGCGCCGTCAACCCTCCCACCAGGAGGGCGACGCCCGTGGAGATCGCCGCGAGGAGCCGGGCCATGGACATGTTCCTATCGCCGTACGGCCAGCGATGCCCCCGATCGACGTCAACCCGACAAGGCAGAGGACAGTTTGGTGCCGTGTATCCCGCTTACACCGTCCGTCCTCACGCCATGGGACGATCTTGAGTGCTCGAAGAGCCACCCGACCGCGACCCTCCGTGCGTGGTCACGTGCTGACGTCCCCTGATCTCCCTGGATGACTGCACGGCCGGACGATGGCAAGACCACCGCGTGACGTCATCGTAGAAGCGCGGGGAGACGTCGGGAACCACGTTGCGTCGATACCCCGGGGACGGCCTGGAGGCGGCCTGGAAGACGACTGGAGACGGACTGGAGGCGGACTGGAGACGGGCTGGAGACGCCCGGAAGACGCCCGGAGACATCGAGGATGCGACTGGGGTGCCTCGAATCGGGGACGGATGGGAACGACCCGGACACCTCAGCCGCGTCCTCAACATACCTGTTCGATAGCTAGTAGTCACTGATCGATTACAGGCAGTTCTAGCCTACACTCCGTTTGGCGTGCCTGTACCCGTATGGCATACCCACCCGGGCACGGCTCCTCGTGGACGATCGACAGACGGACCACGCATTTCCCGCGATACATCGATGAAAGATCGCGTTCCGGACCAGGCGAAGKTCATCGKATGATCCAGCAGACCGGGACGATCCCCGGATGTCGAGCCGGCCACACCTCGGCCCCTCGCGGCACGCGGACGCCTTCACCTGGGTAAACAACGAGGTATGACGCACAGCGATGCGCCCAGCTCAGCGAGGCGAGATGGTCCTATGTCGGACGCGCGAGGACTGTCCGGGACCGGACAATGGTTCCGTGACAACAGCCACAGGGTGAGCATCGGGTTTCCGRCTTAGTCTGATCGCTCATGAGCGGCGCGCCGATCGGGGTGTTCGACAGCGGGGTGGGCGGTCTGACTGTGGCGCGCGCCATTTTGGACCAGCTTCCGCATGAGCCCCTGATGTATCTCGGGGACACCGCTCGGGCACCCTACGGTCCGCGGCGGATCGCCGAGGTGCGTCGCTACGCCCTCGATGCCCTCGACCGGCTCGTGGACGAGGGCGTGAAGCTGCTGGTCATCGCCTGCAACACGGCAAGTGCCGCCTGTCTGCGCGACGCCCGGGAGCGTTACGACATACCAGTCATCGAAGTGATCATGCCGGCGACCCGCCGAGCGGCCGCGGCGACCCGCAGCGGGCGGGTAGGCGTCATCGGCACGCTGGCGACGATTGCCAGCCGCGCCTACGACGACGCGTTCACCGCCGCCGCGGGCGTGGAGTTGACCGGTGCGGCCTGCCCGGCGTTCGTGGACTTCGTTGAGCGGGGTATCACCTGCGGGCGGCAGTTGCTCGGTCTGACCGAGGCGTACCTCGCACCATTGCAGGAAGCCAACGTGGACACGGTGATACTCGGATGTACACATTACCCACTGCTGACGGGGGTCATCGGCCTCGTGATGGGAGAGGGCGTCACTCTGGTGAGTAGTGCCGAGGAGACGGCCAAGGACACCTACCGGGTACTTGTCCGGCATGGACTCTTCCGCGATCCGGACCTTCCGCCGCCCACCCACCGGTTCCTCACCACGGGTGATCCAACCTTGTTCAGCCGGGTGGGACGCAGGTTCCTCGGCCCCGAACTCGTCGGCGTCGCGGCGGTGTCCCCGCCCGTTCCCGCCGCGCGGGCCACAGTCACGCCTCCAGCCGCATGGGCCGCCCGAACCGGGGCGGACCAGGAACCCTCCTCCCAGCAGAGCCCGGTGGTGCCACGGTGAAACTGACGATCCTCGGCTGTTCAGGCACGTATCCCGGCCCGACGTCGGCCTGTTCGTCCTACCTCGTCGAGTCGGACGACGGGTTCCGGCTCGTCCTCGACGCGGGCAACGGGTCCATGGGCGAACTGCAACGGCACTGCGACCTGCGTGAGATCGACGCGGTGCTGCTCAGCCACCTGCACGGCGACCACTGCCTGGACCTGGTGGCCAACTCCTACGCGCGGCGGTACCACCCGGAGGRCATGCCGCCCAAGCTCCCGGYCTACGGCCCGATCAACACCCAGGAACGGCTGTGCGGAGCGTTCGAGAAATGGCCGGACGACAGCCTGGCCGACATCTACGACTTCCGGACCATCGGCGCCGGCCGCCTGCACATCGGGCCGTTCCGGATCGATCTCACCCGGGTGGCCCATCCGGTGGAGGCCTATGGCATCCGCCTCACCGCCGACGATCGGGTACTGACCTACTCGGGCGACACCGGGGCGTGTGACCGGCTGGTCCGCCTCGCTACCGACAGCGATCTCTTCCTCTGCGAGGCGTCGTTCCTCGATGAGGAGGACAACCCCCCTGACCTGCATCTGACCGGCCGGGAGGCCGGCGAGCACGCCCGGCGAGCCGGCGTGGGTCAGCTCGTGCTCACGCATCTTGTCCCGTGGGGGAACGCCGCCCGTTCCGAGGAGGAGGCGGCTGGCGTCTACGACGGCCCGCTGACCCTCGCGAGCCCCGGCACCGTCTATGAACTCTGAGAGCTCTGGGAGCTCTGACGGACCGCACCTCCGCACCTCGGCGCGCGGCCGGGTCACCCTGGGCCGATAGTGTCGCGACGTGATACGAGCGGATGGCAGGAGACCGGACGAACTCCGGCAGGTGACGATCCTGCGGGGATGGCAGGAGCACGCGGAGGGATCCGCGCTGATCAGTGCGGGCCGGACCAGGGTGCTGTGCGCGGCCTCGGTGACCACGGGGGTCCCGCGCTGGCGCAAGGGCAGCGGCCTGGGCTGGGTGACCGCCGAGTACTCCATGCTTCCACGGGCCACCGACACCCGTAACGATCGCGAGTCCGTGCGCGGCCRCATCTCCGGGCGGACCCATGAGATCTCCCGACTGATTGGCCGCAGCCTGCGTGCCTGCATCGACCTGAAGGCCCTCGGCGAGAACACCATTGCGATCGACTGCGACGTGCTGCTCGCCGACGGCGGCACGCRCACCGCCGCGATCACCGGCGCCTACGTCGCGCTGGTCGACGCCGCCCGCTGGCTCGGCCGGCCCGATGCGATCATCACGAGCGTCAGTGCGGTCAGCGTCGGCGTGGTCAAGGGTGAGGCGATGCTCGACCTGGCCTACAGCGAGGATTCCACCGCGGACACCGACATGAACGTGGTGTGCACCGGGGCGGACGGTTTCGTCGAGGTCCAGGGCACCGCCGAGGGCACCCCGTTCGACCGGACGATGCTCGACAGCCTGCTCGACCTCGCAGTGCGTGGATGCGCTCAGCTCACCGCGATCCAGACCGAGGCGTTGCGCGGCCCGGTCCCGGCGGGGCCTCCCCGCCCGGGAGGTGCTCGATGAGCGCCGAACACCACGGATCGGCCCGGACGACGAAGGTGGTCCTCGCCAGTCGCAACGAGGCGAAGCTCGCGGAGCTGCGCCGCATCCTGGCGGCCAGCGGCCTGGCCGTGGAGCTGGTGGGCCTGCCGCCAGGCGAGGAGGTGCCCGAGACCGGGACGACCTTCGCCGAGAACGCTCTGATCAAGGCGCGGGCGGCGGTCGCGGAGACCGGGCTGCCCGCGGTCGCCGACGACTCCGGGCTCGCCGTCGACGAGCTGGCCGGGATGCCGGGGGTGCGCTCGGCTCGATGGTCGGGCTGGCGCGACGGCACCCGGGTCGAACGGGACACCGCCAACAACACCCTGCTGCTCGCGCAGCTTGACGACGTCCCGGCCGACCGGCGCGGCGCCGCCTTCGTCTGCGCGGCGGCCCTGGTCACCCCGGACGGCGTCGAACGGGTCGCCCACGGCGAGCTACGTGGCACCCTGCTGACCGAACCTCGCGGCGTGGGCGGCTTCGGCTACGACCCACTGTTCCTGGCCGACGGTCAGACCCGGACGAACGCCGAACTGTCCGCGGCGGAGAAGGATGCGATCAGCCACCGCGGCCGAGCCTTCGGCGAACTGGCCCTGGTCCTCGGCGAGGTCCTCGCCGCCCCACCCACCCCCGCCACCGACTGAACCGCCGCATCGCGGCGAAGCCCCGGGGTCCCCGCATTGCGGCGAAGCCGCCAACCACCCCCGACGGCTCCCCCAGGAAGCTCGCCGAAGGCGAGCTGACGGAAACCCCGAACGGCGCCCAAGGCCAGGGGTCCCCGCATTGCGGCGAAGCCGCCAACCACCCCCGACGGCTCCCCCAGGAAGCTCGCCGAAGGCGAGCTGACGGAAACCCCGAACGGCGCCCAAGGCCAGGGGTCCCCGCATTGCGGCGAAGCCGCCATGCGGGGCTAGGCCCACAGCTGCCCTTCCAGGGCGGCTTCGGCTTCTTCGAGGGTGCCGGCGTAGGCGCCGGTGGACAGATACTTCCAGCCACCGTCACAGACGATCAGGACTATATCGGCCGACTTGCCCTCCTTGACCGCCCGCTCGGCCTGCGCAAGCGCCGCGTGCAGGATGGCCCCGGTGGAGATCCCGGCGAAGATGCCCTCCTCCTGCACCAGCTCGCGGGTACGGCGCAGCGCCTCCCGCGGACCGACCGAGTATCGCGAGGTGAGCACCGACGGGTCGTACAGTTCGGGAACGAACCCCTCGTCGATGTTGCGCAGCCCGTACACCAGCTCGCCGTAGCGCGGTTCGGCCGCGACGATCGAGATGTCCGGCACCCGTTCCTTGAGGTAACGACCGGTTCCCATGAGGGTTCCGGTCGTGCCGAGGCCCGCCACGAAGTGCGTGATTTCGGGCAGGTCCTCGAGAATCTCCGGCCCGGTCGTCTCATAGTGCGCCTGGGCGTTCGCCGGATTGCCGTACTGGTAGAGCATCACCCAGTCGGGATTCTCAGCGGCCAGCCGCTTCGCGACRGCGACCGCCTCATTCGATCCGCCGGCGGCGGGCGAGAACCTGATCTCGGCGCCCCACATCTGCAGGAGCTGACGGCGCTCGATCGAGGTGTTCTCCGGCATCACACAGATCAGCCGGTAGCCCCGCTGACGGCAGGCCATGGCCAGCGAGATCCCGGTATTACCGGACGTCGGTTCGAGCACGGTCGCGCCCGGAGTGAGCAGACCGCGCTTCTCGCCGTCGGCGATCATCCACAGCRCCGCCCGGTCCTTGATCGAACCGGTCGGGTTGTCCTGTTCCAGCTTCGCCCACAGCCGGGCATCCGGCGACGGCGACAGTCGCGGAAGCCCGACCAGCGGGGTCCGGCCGACGGAGTCGGCCAGGGAGGAGAAGCGCATGAGTCGGGACCCGTCGCTCGCGTCAGTGCCGCCCGGGCGACATGCCAGGCGACAGCACGGCCAGCCCCTCGCTGCCCGGAACTTCGGCGCTGCCCGGAACTTCGGCGCTGCCCGGAAACTCCCCGACGTCGACGGAGCCGCCGGCGACGGCGGGAAGGATGGTGACCTCGTCGCCGTCGCTGAGCTTGGCGTCGAGACCGCCGAGGAAACGAACGTCCTCGTCGTTGACGTAGATGTTGACAAAGCGGTGCAGCTCGGAACCGTTGTCACCGGTCACCAGCCGGCCCCGCAGCCCGGCGTACCGGGAGTCGAGATCGAGGAAGAGCGCGGCGACCGTGTCGCCCGTGCCCTCGACCAGCTTCGAACCTCCCGTGTAGGTACGCAGGATCGTCGGCACACGGACCTGGACTGCCATGGTGCTCCTTTCGCGGGTGCCACCGGCCGGGCTCGGCGGTGGCGCCGCCCGGATGGGCGGGGTGTCACGTCAGCGGGTTCTACCTCAGGCGGACAAGCGGACGAGTCGTGGGTGCCAAGGCTCCGCAGTCATCATCTTCCCGGACCGTGTCCACCATCTTCCCGGACCATGTCCCTTCCCGGACCATGTCCGTCGCCGCGTCATCGTCCGTCGCCGCGTCATCTGCAACACCAGGTCGTCTCAGACGATTTCCACCGGCTCCTCGGTGACCACGCCATCGACGATCCGGTAGGACCGGAACTCGGTCACGTCCGGCTCCCGGGTGGAGGCCAGTACGTAGTGCGCGCCCGGCTCGGCCGCGAGGGACACGTCGGTTCTGGACGGKTACGCCTCGGTTGCGGTGTGCGAGTGGTAGATGATGACGGGCTCCTCGTCCCGGTCGTCCATCTCCCGCCACACCTTGAGCTGCTCCATTGGGTCGAAGCGGTAAAAGGTCGGCGAACGCTCCGCGTTCTCCATCGGGATGAACCGCTTCGRCCGGTCCGACCCCAGGGAGCCGGCGACGATGCCACAGGCCTCGTCGGGATGATCTCGACGGGCATGGGCGACGATCGCCTCATAGCAGGCACGGTCGATTCGCAGCACGAGCCCACCGTACGACGCCGAAGGGGCGGTTCGGGTCGGCCTTCGCCCGCGACTACCCCAGAGCTCGGGTCAGATCGTCGAGCAGCTCGGTCAGGAACGCGTAGACCGCGACGAGCGGGCGGCGGGAATCGTCCGGGTCGAGGTGTTCGAGTTCCGCGGTGGAGTCGTCGTCGGTGAGACCGAGGCGGGTTCCCAGCACCAACCGGAGGTCGTTCAGCGTCGTCAGCCAGTCCTGAGCGGCCTCCTCATCGAGCAGGAGCGCCCTCCCAGGCGCCGGCACAGCGGACAGCACCCGCCGAGCGGCGTCACGCTTGCGGGCGAGCAGATCGTCCGTCCGGCGGCGGCGGAAGTCCCCGGAGGCCATCGGATCGTCCGGGTAGGGGTCGGGAAGCAGACGAGCGATCGCCGGATCGTCCGGCGGCGGCGGCGCGGTGTCACGCAACCCCACCAGCGCCTCCAGCGGGTCCTCGACCGGCGGYGGTTCGAGCAGGGACTCGATCTGGCCGACGAGCTCGATCAGCAACGCCGCCTCGAGCCGGGGAAGGCGCAGCTCGATCCCGGCACGCGTGCGGCGGAAGCCGTCAGCCACGTCCCTCCGTTCCCCCACTCCCACGCTCCCGGCGACGGTGCGCCCGGGACGACCGCCCCACATGACCGTCTRAACCGTCCGACCACGGACGCAGCCAGCCTACCCAGGGCATGCCGCACGGGCTGCTCCGGGCGGCAGGGCACCGGTGCGACGGAAAGAGCCCCGGGTCGGGCACCGGTCTCGGGTCACCGGTCGGGTCAGTCCTGGGCGATCGTCGCCCACAGGCCGTAGGCGTGCAGGCGCTCGGCGTCGGCTTCCATCTCCTCCCTGGTGCCGACGGCCACCGAAGCCCGCCCCTTGTGATGGACGTCGAGCATCAGCTTGGTGGCCTTCGGCTTGCTGTAGCCGAAGAGCTTCTGGAAGACATACGTCACGTATGACATCAGGTTGATCGGGTCGTTCCAGACAATGGTGACCCACGGCCGATCGTCATCGAGGGTCTCGTCGACTTCCTCGACATCGAGAGGCGACACGGCGGCGACAGACACGCTGCCTATTGTTACGCCATTCCCACGACAGTTCTCCTCGACGGGTCGTGTGCCGTGGCCGGCAATCACCTCTCAGCAGGCGGCCCAACGCCGGGAGACGACCGAGCGCCGCAGGGTGGCATCGTCGGGGCCGCAGCCGCACATCGGGGGGCCGCACATCGGGGGGCCGRCCAGGATGAGAACCACTTTGCCGCCGCGAAACGGCTCCGACCCGGCCGAGACACCCCCTCGCCGCACGCTCGGTGCGTGACCACGACCATGCCGGTGCCGGCCGCGCCCCTTGCCGAGGCTGCGACACACTGCCCGTACTGCGCCCTGCAGTGCGGAATGATGCTGCGCGCCACCCCGGAGAGCGCCGCCAAGGAAGGCACCGGAAAAGACGACGGCCCGGAACCCGCAGGTGGAAGGTCTCCGGGGCCGGTTACCGTGCTCGCCCGCGAGTTCCCCACCAACCGGGGCCGGATGTGCCAGAAGGGGTGGACCTCCGCCGAGCTGCTGACCGCCGCGGACCGGCTCACCACCCCGCTGATGCGGCCGCGACGCGACGCCCCCCTCGAGCCGGTGAGCTGGGAACGGGCACTCGACCGCATCACCGAGGGGATCATCCGCCTCCAGCGCGAACACGGCCCGGACGCGGTCGGCGTCTTCGGCGGCGGCGGGTTGACCAACGAGAAGGCCTACGCCCTAGGCAAGTTCGCTCGGGTGGCGCTGCGCAGCTCCGCGATCGACTACAACGGCCGGTTCTGCATGTCGTCGGCGGCCGCCGCGGGCATCCGCTCGTTCGGGCTGGACCGGGGCCTGCCCTTCCCACTGGAGGACATCGCGCACGCCGGGGCCGTCATCATGGTCGGCAGCAACGCGGCCGAGACCATGCCCCCGTTCATGCAGTATCTGACCCGCCAGCGGGAGAACGGCGGGGCGCTCGTGGTCGTCGACCCGCGGCTGACGGCCACCGCCCGCGCCGCGGCCCTACATCTGCAGATCACCCCGGGAACTGACCTGGCCCTGGCCAACGGGCTGGCCTACATCGCCCTAACGGAGGGGTACGCCAACCGCGACTTCCTCGCCGCTCGGACGACGGGCCTCGCCGAGCTGCGAGCAGTACTCGCCTCCTACTGGCCCGAACGGGTGGAGCGCATCACCGGAGTGCCGGTGGCAGACCAGTACGCCGCCGTGGACCTGCTCGCCCAGGCCGAACGGGCGATGGTGCTCAGCGCCCGCGGTGCCGAACAACACAGCAAGGGCACCGACACCGTCACGGCGCTCATCAACCTCGCCCTCGTACTGGGGCTGCCCGGCACCCCCGGGTCGGGCTACGGCTGTCTCACCGGCCAGGGCAACGGGCAGGGCGGCCGGGAACACGGGCAGAAGGCCGACCAGCTTCCCGGCTATCGCAAGATCATCGATCCGGTGGCCCGGGAGCACATCGGTCGGATCTGGGGCGTCGACCCGACGACCATCCCCGGTCCGGGCCGCAGCGCCTACGAGATGCTGGACGCGCTCGGCACGCCGCAGGGCCCGAGGGCGCTCCTCATCCTCGGCAGCAACATCGCCGTCTCCGCCCCCCGGGCCGGTCGGATCACCTCGCGGCTGGCCGCCTTGGACCTGCTCGTCGTCGCCGACTTCGTGCTCAGCGAGACGGCGGCCATGGCCGACATCGTCCTGCCGACCGCCCAGTGGGCGGAGGAGGAGGGGACGATGACCAACCTGGAGGGTCGGGTACTGCGGCGGGAACGGCTGCGGCCTCCTCCGGCCGGGGTACGCACCGACCTGGAGATCATCGCGGCGCTCGCCGCCCGACTCGGCCACGCCGAGCGCTTTCCCGGCGAACCACGGGCGGTCTTCGACGAGCTGCGCCGGGCCAGCGCCGGAGGGATCGCCGACTACGCGGGCATCAGCTACGAGCGGATCACCGCATCGGACGGGGTGTTCTGGCCCTGCCCGGACGAGACGCACCCGGGCACCCCCCGGATGTTCCTGGATCGCTTCGCCACCCCGGACGGACGGGCCCGGCTCGTGCCGGTCGAGCACCGTCCGGTGGCGGAGGACATCGACCCCGAGTACCCCTACTACCTGACCACCGGGCGGGTGCTGGCTCATTACCAGAGCGGTGCGCAGACCCGCCGGATCGGACCCCTCGTTGACGCCGCGCCGGAACCCTTCGTCGAGAYCCATCCCGACCTCGCCGAACGGCTCGGGATCGCTGAGGGGGCGCCGGTGCGGGTCACGAGCCGACGAGGCACCTGCGAGGTGCCGGCGAGGCTGACCGACACCCTCCGATTCGACACCGTCTTCCTGCCCTTCCACTGGGCCGGGGCCGGACGGGCGAACTCCCTGACCAACGACGCGCTCGACCCGACGTCCCGGATGCCCGAGTTCAAGGTGTGCGCGGTCGCGGTCGAGCCGATCGACGACCCGGACGACAACCCGGACGACGATCGGCATGCCACCGGGTCCGTCCCCACCGCGACGGTCGGGGCTGCCGAACCCGTCCGAGCCATGTTGACGGGCCRCAGCCAACCGAGCGGAAGGCACCAAGGGTGATGACCGCAAGACCCCGAACCATGATGCACGACGCCGCGCCCGCGTCGGACTCCACAGGGGCCTCCGGGCCGCGCCGCGTAGTCATCGTGGGGCATGGGATGGCGGGCTCCCGGATGATCAGCGAGCTTCGTTCCCGAGATCCCAACCTGATCATCACCGTGTTCGGGGAGGAGCCGCATCCCGCCTACAACCGCATCCTGCTGTCGAACGTCCTGGCAGGAAAGGCGGATCTGGCCGACATCACCCTGGTCGACCATGCGGCGTCCGGCGACAGCGGTGACGGCACGCCCCCGCGCGCCCTGGTCGACGTCCGGGCCGGCGTGGTGGCGCACCACATCGACCGTACGCGTCGCACCGTCACGGCCGACG
This sequence comes from Frankia sp. CgMI4, assembly GCF_001756285.1. Classification (NCBI taxonomy): domain Bacteria; kingdom Bacillati; phylum Actinomycetota; class Actinomycetes; order Frankiales; family Frankiaceae; genus Frankia; species Frankia sp. CgMI4. Next base: position 71,382 of record NZ_MAQZ01000049.1, on the reverse strand, counting down.
ACGGCAGCGTCGTCGCCTACGACGTACTCATCCTCGCCACCGGGAGCCGGGCGTGGCTGCCACCAATCGAGGGACTGACCCGACCGGATGGGACGCTGCTACCCGGAGTGGCGGCGTTCCGCACCCTCGACGACTGCCGGCACATCCTCACCCAGTCCGAACGGGCCACCCGCGCGGTGGTACTCGGCGGCGGCCTACTCGGCCTGGAGGCGGCCCGCGGCCTGGTCCGCCGCGGTCTGGACACGACGGTCCTGCACGCTGCGGGTCACCTGATGAACCGCCAGCTCGACCGGCGGGCCGGACAGGTGCTGGTCCGGACGCTGGCCGGGCTCGGGGTGCGGTCCCGGCTCGAGGCCAGGGTCGTCCGGATCCATGGCGACGAGCGGCTCGCCGGCGTGGAGCTGGCCGGCGACGAGGTGCTCGACGCCGATCTGCTGGTGGTCTCGACCGGCGTCGTGGCGGTGACCGACCTCGCCGCGGCGGCCGGCCTGCCGGTCGAAGCCGGGATCGTGGTGGACGATCAGATGCGCTCCCCCGCCGATCCGGCCGTGTTCGCGGTCGGTGACTGCGCGCAGCACGACGGGACGGTGCAGGGGCTGGTGGCGCCGGCGTGGGACCAGGTCCGGGTGGTGGCCGACGTTGTCACCGCCGCCGACCCCGCCGCGCGCTACAGCGGCGCCCGACCCGTGACCAGGCTCAAGGCGTCGGGAGTGGATCTCGCCACCATGGGCGAGGTCGACGTGGACGAGTTCGACGAGGACGCCGAGGTGCTGCAGTTCGTCGATGTCACCCGGGGCACCTTCAAGAAGCTGGTGATCCGCGGGGACCGACTGGTGGGCGCGATCATGCTCGGTGACAACCCGACGGTGGGGACCGTGACGCAGCTGTTCGACCGGCAGGCTCCGGTGCCGGCCGACCGGCGCAGCCTGCTGTTCCCGACCCGGACCGAGGTCACCGTCACCGACAGTCCGGCGACCCTGCCCGACCGGGTCACCATCTGCCGGTGCAACAACGTGACCAAGGGCGGGATCACCCGCTGCTGGTTGGACGGGGCACGTGACCTGCCGGCGATCGTCACCGGCACCCGGGCGACGACCGGATGCGGCACCTGTCGGGACGCCGTCGCGGGCATCGTCGAGTGGCTGGCCGCGGCCGACCCGGACCCGTCGGCCGCGGCAGGCGACAACTGCGCGGCCGGTCTGGAGGAATCTCCTCAGACCGACCGGCGCAGCAGCGGCGGGTGCAGCGCGACCGCCGAGCCACGCCGATACAGCTCGGCGGGCCGACCGCCACCGCGCGGGGAGGTGCGCTGGCCCAGCGGTACGACGAATCCCGGCGTGGACAGCACCTTGCGGCGGAAGTTCGGCGGATCCAACGCGACGCCCCACGCGGCCTCGTAGACGCGGCGCAAGTCGGCCAGGGTGAACTGCTCCTCGCAGAAGGCGGCGGCCAGCGGGGTGTACTCCAACTTGGCCCGGGCCCGCTCCACKCCGTCCCCCACGATCCGCGGATGGTCGAAGGCCAGCGTCGGGCCGTCGGTCGAGTCCAGGTCCTCCACCGGCCACCAGCGGGCCCGCGGTCCATCCCGGCCGGGCTGTGGCTGCGGCTGCGGGAGATTCGGCAGCAGGGCCAGGTAGGCCAYGCTGACCACCCGGACACGCGGGTCGCGGTGCGCGCCGCCGTAGGTCCGCAACTGCTCGAGGTGACCRGTCGTCGTGACGCCCGTCTCGGCCGCGAGCTGCCGCAGGGCCGAGGCGTCGAGATCCTCGTCGCGGTCGACGAAACCACCGGGCAGCGCCCAGCATCCGCCGAACGGGGGATCGTCCCGGCGGATGACCAGGACACAGAGCCGACCGGCGCGCAGGGTCAGTAGAACCACGTCCACGCTGACGGCGAGGGCGGGCGGCATGACAGCGTCACCGTCATGCCGCCCGCCCTCGCCGTCCAACGGACCGCGGATCCGGTTCGGTGGAGAGGCGGGCGCCACCCCTCCAGTCTGGCCATCCCCGCGCCGGCACACACGGGCCCCTCCTCGGCCTCCCGCCGGAAACGGCACCTCAGTGGGCGACGCCGCCCGACGGCCCGGGACGGCTCAGGGAGGCCCGGGACGGCTCAGGGAGGCCCGGGACGGTTCAGGGAGGCCCGGGACGGTTCAGGGACGGCCCTCCGCGTGGACGACGGGCAGGCACGGCGGGCCGTAGCCCACCTCCCGAGCGGTGGGGGGAAGGGCCGCGAGGGCCAGACGATGGTGCTCGCGGGCGCGCCGGGTGCCGGCCGGCCCGGTCAGGCCACCGACCGGCTCACCGGCCTTCACCAGCGGACGCAACAGGTCCCGGTCCCGGGCCGGGTCGGGCGGTCGCGGCGACGCGGGGAGCGCGTCGCCGGAGCCAGCGGGATCCACCCCCGGGCCGGACGGACCGGACAAGCGGTCCGGGGCCGACGGCGAGCCCGGCGGGCTCGGAAAGATGACATCAGCGACGGCCCGGCCGTTGAGGTCATGGCGGCGGACGACCCGCTTGCGCCCCCCACGGGTGCTCTTGCCGACCGACCTCTTCGCCACGGGTTCGCCGTCGACCTCGACCAGCTTGTAGACGAACCCCGCGGTGGGCGCCCCCGCACCGGTGACTAGGCTGGTGCCGACACCGTAGCCGTCTACTGGGGCGTCGCCCAACCGGGCTATGGCGTGCTCGTCCAGATCCCCGGTCGCGATGATCCGTGTTCTGGTCGCGCCGAGGCCGTCAAGCTGCGCGCGGACGGCGCCGGCGACCCGACCCAGGTCCCCGCTGTCGATCCGGACGGCCCCAAGCTCGGTGCCCGCCGTCGCGACGGCGGCTGCGACCCCCGCAGGGACGTCGTACGTGTCGACGAGCAGCGTCGTGCCGACACCGAGGGCTGCGACCTGCGCGGCGAACGCCTCGGCCTCGCYTGGATGAACGAGTGTGAAGGCGTGCGCGCTGGTACCGACGCTGGGGACCTCGTACGTCCGGGCAGCCTCCAGGTTCGACGTGGCCGCGAAACCCACGAGGTAGGCCGCGCGGGCGGCGGCCACGGCGGCGGCCTCATGGGTGCGCCGAGATCCCATCTCGAGACAGGGCCGGTCCCCGGCCGCCCCAACCATCCGGGCCCCAGCGGCCGCGATCGCGCTGTCGTGGTTGAGGATGGCGAGCACGAGTGTCTCGAGCAGCACGGTCTCAGCGAAGGTGCCCTCGACGGCGAGCACGGGCGTCTCGGCGAAGAACGGCTCGCCCTCGGCGAAGCCATGGATGTCGCCGCCGAAGTGGTAGTCCGCCAGCCACTGTGCCGTGGCCTCGTCGATGACATCGGCGGCCCGCAGAGCAGCTAGCTCGGGCGGCCCGAACCGGAAGTCCGCCAGCGCATCGAGCAGCCGACCGGTGCCGGCGAACACACCAAAACGGCGACCCGGCGGCAACGATCGGGTGAAGACTTCGAAGACCACACGGCGATCCGCCGCGCCGGACCGGAGCGCCGCGCGCAACATGGTCAACTCATAGTGATCGGTCAGGAGTGCCGTCGACATCCGGAACACGGTAGGGACGAGCAGGCTCCGATGCGCGCCGACCGGCGATTTGGCGGGCGAGGAAAGGGAGTGAGTTCATCCCGTCGGGGTGCGTTGATCTTACAGTGGGTGAACGTCGATTCCAACACGGCATGCACTACACGTTCCATCGACCTTCAGTAGCACATGAGAGAGCCTCGACGTGACCACGTTGATCAGCGCTAGGCCGATCAGCGCTAGGACGATCGGCACCAGGCCGATCAGCGCAACCCCGACCGGCCCGACGGCGAACACGGGGAGGATAACCGCGAGAACGGTCGGTCACCTTCGGTCGCRACCCGAACAGAAACACTCTCCGGGGATCCCCGGGGATCCCCGGGGTCGGCGTGCGATCGTCTTGACCGTGGACCACAGCAATGCCGGGATCTTCCTCGTCACGGTCGGCGGGGCGCTGTTCGCACTGCTGGTGCTCGGCGGCCGGGCGGGCCGGGGCATCGCGCGCGAGGTCTGGAGCCGTATCGGCTTCTTCCGCTGGATACTCCTCCTGATCATCATTGTGATCGTCCTCGACCTCGCGGACGGACTTCCCAACCAATRAACATACATTCGACGGGAACGCCCTCGCATAACACATGGCACCGAGGATGTTGCTGGAAGCCGCAAAATTACACCCRCACGAGATGTTCGAATTATGTCACTGCACCCCTAGATGCCCGGCTCGTTATGCTCACTTCGCGTAACACGATTGTCGGACGAGAGGGTTGCGGGTGACCGGTCACACTTGGCTATGGACGCCGCCGCGTTCTACTCCCACCAGCGTTGGTGTGGGCCAACTCCTACGCGCGTACCGRCAGGCCCACGGCCTCACGCAGCAGCAGCTCGCCGACCGTCTGGGCTTCGACCAGTCCTACGTATCCAAGGTGGAGAGCGGCCGGCGGGCTATCCACGACATCTCGACGCTCCGTCACATCGCCCGCAATCTGGYGCTGTCCCCCGAGGACGTCGGCCTGGCCCCGGGATCGATGACGGACCGTCGCCGGGAGACAGCGCCGCGCAGTCCGGCGGCCRAGCAGGCCGCCGCGAGCCAACGCGCGTGGCGGCTCACCCGCGATCACCTCAACCACCATCGGATCAGCCTCGCCCGCGCGGCGGTGCGGCTCTACCCGGAAACCGACCGACTCGGCAGCGGGCTACTGGCCCGACCCGGCTGGGTGTGGGACACCCCGGTGGACATCGACGATGTCACCCTTGGGTGGCACGATAGCGCCGAGGCCCCCACGATCAGGGGAGACGAACCCGAGACGGCCGGTAGCCGGCCCCTGCTCGGTGGAGGCGGTCAGCAGAACCGCTACCAGCGCTACACGCGGGCGATGCGGGACCTCGACCGGCCGACCCTGTTCGAGAACCGGCTCAGTTTTCGCCTGCTCGATATCGGCGGTGACGGGACCGCGGGACCGTCAACGGACAACCATCCGTCGCTGAGCTTCGCCCACACGACGTACTTCGACGCCGTCGACGTCTGCGAGACCGTCGCACACGAGACGGCGGCCGCGATGGCCGGCAGCGGACTGTCCTGGCCCGCGCTGCCCTTCCGGGCGCGCATCGGAGATCCGTTCGACTTCACCCGGCGGGCGGCCCTGCCGTCCATCAACACGCTCACGATCCGCCACGATCGCGGCGGCCAGGCGAGCTTCTTCCTGCACCGGCGCAGCGCGGGCTCGGTCGCGACCGCGGGCGGGGTGTACCACGTCATCCCGGCCGGGGTCTTCCAGCCGTCGGGCATCACCCCGTTCCACCATGAGGCCGACTTCGACCTGTGGCGCAACATCATGCGTGAGCTGAGCGAGGAGCTGCTGGGCAACCCGGAGCACGACGGCAGCTCGTCCAGCCCGATCGACTATGACACCGACGAGCCGTTCCGTTCGTTCGAGCAGGCGCGTCGGTCCGGCGCCATGCGGGTGTCGTACTTCGGGATCGGGCTGGACGCGCTCACTCTGTTCGGCGAGATCCTCACCGTCGTCGTGGTGGACGCCGACGCCTTCGACCGGCTTTTCGGCAGCATGGTCCAGACCAATGCCGAGGGATCGGTCGTCACMGCGGGTCCGAACCGGTCGGTGACCGAGGGCATCYCGTTCACCCACTCGGCGCTGCGCCGTCTCGTCGACACCGAGCCCATCGCCCCGTCGGCCGCCGCCTGCCTGGAACTCGCCTGGCGCCACCGGGAGACCCTCCTCGGGATGCGCATGCGGGCCGCATCCTGATCCCGGACATGCGCGTCCTTGTCACCGGCGCGGCCGGCTTCATCGGCGGAGTGGTCACGGACATGCTCGCCACCGCCGGACACCAGGTTACGGCGATGGTCCGCGAGCCGATGACCACGCCGCGGTTCGCCCCCGATGTCGAGGTGGTGGCCGCGGACCTGCTCGATCCCCGCCAGYTGGCCGCGGCGGGGGTCAGCCGGGGATTCGAGGGGGTGTGCCATCTCGCGGCCCTGACCCGGGTGCGGGAGTCGCGGCTGGATCCCGTGCGCTACTTCYAGACAAACCTGACCGGCACCATCAACCTGCTGGCCGCCCTGGAGGAGGRCGCCGAACACACCGGGGTCGCACCCGCGTTCGTCTTCGGATCCACCTGCGCGGTCTACGGCAACGTCGACCTCGCCCGGATCCCGGAGACCTGCCCACCCGACCCGGCGAACCCCTACGGAACCTCCAAGTTCGCCGCCGAGCGGCTGCTGTCCCACCAGGCCGGCACCGGGCTGCTCGGCGCGGTGATCCTACGTTCCTTCAACGTCGCGGGTGCCGTCGCGGGACACATCGACCGCGACGGCAGCCGGATCATCCCGGCGGCGATCGCCGTGGCGAGCGGGTGCCGGGACGTGTTCCGGGTCAACGGGGACGGCCTCGCGCTGCGGGAGTACGTCCACGTCGTGGACATGGCGACGGCCTACCTGACGGCGCTGGTCGCCGCGCGCCCCGGGCACTGCGCGGTGTTCAACGTGGGCAGCGGCGTCGGGGTGAGTGTCACCGACGTGCTCGCCGCGGTCGGCCGGGTCGCCGGGCGCCCGGTCCGCCGCGTCCACTGTCCGCCGGTCTCCGAACCGAGGACGCTGATCGGTGACAGCACCCGGATCCGCGCCGATCTCGGCTGGAGCTCTCCGGCGTCGAGCATCGACCGCATCGTCGCCGACGCGTGGCGCTGGGGCCGGGGGCCGGCACCGGCCGGGGCCACCGCCCTGCCGCCACGCCAGCGGATCGCTCCGAGCATCACCTGAGGCCCCGCGGTGGCCCCGCGGTGGCCCGCGATGCGGCAGGCATCGGCCCGCGGTGCGGCAGGCTGCGGCTGGCATCCCTCCCGGCCCTTCCCCCTGGCCCGACAGCCAGCCGCCAGCCGCCAGCCGCCAGCCGCCAGCCGACATAGAGTAGCAGACTGGTTGCAGACGGGCATACTTCGCAAGGCCTTCCATCGGCCGGCTTATCCTCGTATACCTAATGCGACGGAGCTTCCCGTGCCGCCGGAGCTCGCCGGGAACAGCCGTGGGCCACCCGACGGAGCACCTGTTCATCTCCGCACACTAATCTGACGCCTGTCGTGACCCGGATCATCTCGGGGGCGGGCTCCACGCGGAGGCTCCGCCGCACGACCGCGCCGCCCGCACGACCGCGCCGCATGACCGACGACGACATGCTCCTTGGGGGAGACGAAAGTGGACGAGCAGACCGCTGGGACCGATAACCCGCGGCCCACATCGCGCCTGGTGGTCGACGTGGTCCGCGCGCTGCGCGGATGGGTGGTGATGGCCGCCGGCGGCGTACTTCTGCTCGGCTGCTACCTGGGTGTCTCCAAGGAGACGGACGTCGCTTTCMAACTACCCTACGTGGTTTCCGGCGGTTTTGGGGGCCTAGCACTCATTCTGGTGGGAAGTGCGCTGCTGGTGGCCGACCGCTTCGACGCCGCTCAGGCCGCCCAGGCCCACACCGCCGGCCAGGTCGACGACCTACACTCGCTGATCATCGCGGCGGCGGGCGCGGGTGCCRCACCCGAGGCCGGTCAGCCGGCCACCCGCCCCCAGGGCTCGTACCAGCAGACCGGCTCGTACCAGCAGACAACGGCCACGCACCAGCAGAACTCGCGCTTCGCTGTGACGGACCCCGGGGGCGGCCAGGCACCCGCCGCGAATGCCACCACACCCGGCCAGCACGCCTGACAGAGCCTGCGTTTCCAACGATGCCACGGTGCGGAAGGCGAGCAGTTCCGTGATCACATGTGACCCGGCGGACGGCGACGACCGGCTCCCAGGGAGTGCCCGGTGACCAGCATCGACCTGGGACTGGCGGGGATCTCCCTCGGGGCGATCGCCGCCCTGTCCGGTATCGGCCTGCTGGTCACCTACCGCACCAACGGGGTCCTCAACCTGGCCCAGGGCGGCATCGCCACGCTGGTGGCGTACGTCTTCCGCGAGATGGTGGTCGTGTGGGGGCTGCCGATCTGGCTGGCCGCCATCATCGCGCTCGCCGTGGTGTCCCCCGGGATCGGCCTGCTGCTGGAGCGGTTGGTCTTCCGGCCGCTGGCCCGTCGCCGCGCATCGGCGGCCGAATCCCTGGTCGCCAGCCTCGGTGTGCTGGTCCTCACCCTCGGGATGACGGCGGGCATCTGGGGTCTGGGCTCGCGTAGTGACGCACCAAGCATCTTCCCGAACTCGTCGGTGAAGCTGTTCGGTGACACCCGGATCGGTGTCGACGCGCTGGCCGAGCTCGCGATGGTCGTGGTGTTCTGCGCGGTCATCGGCGTCATCGCCACCCGCACGGTGTTTKGCCGCCAGATCCGCGCGGTCGTCGACGACCGGCAGCTCGCCGAGCTGTCCGGTGTTCCCGCGGACCAGGTCGCCGCGGCTGGCTGGGCGGCGGGGACGACGCTCGCCGGCCTCACCGGCATCCTGCTCGCCCCCCGCTTTCAACTCACCCCGTACGGGCTGACCCTGCTGGTGCTGGAGACCTTTGCGGTGGTGGTGGCGGCCCGGCTGTCGAGCATGCCGGTGGCCGTCCTCACGGCCCTGGGCATCGCCGTCCTGCAGAGCGAACTCAAGCAGTTCACCCTCGACGGTAACGCGGGCCAGATCCTCACCGTCCTGCAGTCGAACCTGTTCATCGTCGCCCTGCTGGTCCTGCTGCTCGCGGTGCCGAAGCTGCGCGAGCTCGGCACCGGCGACTCCGGGACCACCGCCAGCTTCTCCAGCCGCGGCGCACCGCCGTCGGGCCCGGCCAGCCAGACCAAGGCCCGCCGCGACTTCCTGGGCAAGCTCGGCGGTGCCGCGCTGCTGCTCGCACCGCTCACCTTCGCCCCGTCCGATCTGCGTTCGGCGTTCATGGTCCCGGCGCTCGCCCTCATCTTCCTGTCGGTGGTCATCGTCACCGGCTACAGCGGCCAGCTCTCCCTGGGCTCGGCCGGCTACGCGGGCCTCGGGGCGCTGCTGTCACTCAAGCTCGCCAACGGTGACCTGTTCGGACTGCCGAAGCTGCCGGGCGTCGCGTCGATGTTCATCGGCGCCCTGCTCGTCGCCCCGATCGGTCTGATCACCGGCTACCCAGCGATCCGCCGCCGCGGCCTCACCCTGGCGCTGACCACCTTCGCGGTCGGCGCCGTGGTCAGCCGTTTCGTCTTCGAACAGCCCACCTTCGCGACCGGCCTCTACCTCGACCCGCTGACGTTCTTCGGCTGGGAGCTGCCCGACGAGGCGTTCTACGTCCTTGAACTGGTCTGCCTGGGCCTCGGCCTGTTCTTCGTGGGTAATCTGCATCGCGGTCGGCTCGGTCGGGCGCTGCTCGCCGTGCGTGACCATGCGGAGGGTGCGGCGGCGGTCGGGGTTGACGTCCGCAACCTCAAGCTGCTGGCCTTCACCGTCTCCTCCGTCGTCGCCGGGCTGGGTGGTGCGCTGCTGGTGCACAGCAGCTACTCGTTCTCCGCCGACGACTTCGCACCGTTGCAGAGCCTGCTGTGGTTCACCGCCGTGGTCGTCTTCGGCGCCGACAGCGCGGCCGGCGCGATCGTCGCCGCGGCGTTCATCGTCACGATCGACGTACTGGCGCCGGCCGGATCCTCGATCCTCGCCATCGGCATCCTCGCCCTCGCCCTCGGCTGGATGCCCGGCGGCCTGGCCTCGGCCGTCCGGGGTCTGCTGCGGCTGCTCGCCCTCCACCTCGCGGACGGCTTCGTCGATCCCAACCATCGGGCACCGCGTCCGGTGCCGGTGCGCATCTCCGCCGTCGGATACCTGCCAGCGACCACTGGCATCACCGGCGTCACCGGGATCTCCGGGATCCCCGGGATCGGCGCGCCGCTGGGGGCCGCCCAGCCCGGGCCATCCGCGAGCTGGCCTCCGGGCCGCTCCTCGCCCGTGCTGCCACCGGGCTCGCCGCGGCCGACCCCGTTCGGGGCCAGCCTGCTGACCCTGGTGCAGGAGTATGCGGCCCGGTCGAGCGGCGCACCGCTGCTGCCCCCCGCGCCCCGCGGCGAGCGCGGTGGCCTGCCCGCCGACGTCTACCCCACCTCACCAGGTCACGTGGGCCACGAGCAGGGGGGTTCGGGACCCGCGGCGGCGACCTCCCTGCGGGACGGAGGTCGGGTATGAGTCGGCACGTGCTACAGGCCGTTGGCCTGGTCCGCCGCTACGGCGGTCTGACCGCGGTCGACCACGTCGACCTTGTYGCCCCCCAGGGCGTGATCACCGGCCTCATCGGCCCGAACGGTGCCGGGAAGTCGACGCTGTTCAGCCTGCTGACCGGGGTCGAGCAGCCCGACGAGGGCAAGGTCCTGCTCGACAAGAGCGACATCACAAAAATGCGGCCGGACATCCGGTCCCGGCGTGGTCTGGTGCAGACCTTCCAGGTTCCCTCGCTCTTCCCCACCCTCACGGTCGCGGACAACCTGCTTGTCGGCGCGGAAAACCGGCACCGGGACTATGCCGGCGGCCTGCTGGGCCTGGCGTCCAAGGGCCGAGGACACGTCAGCCGCCTCGTCGAGGAAACCCTCGGCTCCCTCGGCCTGTCCGACCTGCGGGACACCATCGCCGGCACGCTGCCCACCGGTGCCCTGCGGCTGGTCGAGTTCGCGCGGGCGCTGTGCGCCCAGCCGGACATCCTGCTGCTCGACGAGCCCGCCAGCGGTCTGGACAACGACGAGACCGCCAGGTTCTCGCAGCTGCTGCGCCGGACCGCCGACGACGGGGTCGGCATCCTGATCGTCGACCACGACGTCGACCTGGTCTTCTCCGTCGCCGACCAGGTGTACGCCATGGTCGGCGGTCGGGTCGTCGCGTCCGGCGATCCCGGGCACGTCCGCGACGACCCGACCGTGCGGTCGGTGTACCTGGCCCAGGCTGCCCATCGCCACGATGAAACGGTCCTGAAGCAGCCGCAGGAGGCACGGTGACCACGGCGACGGCCGAACTCGAACTGACCGGGGCACGGGCCGGCTACGGGACCGTGGAGGTCCTGCACGGTCTGGACCTTGCCATCCCCCCCGGCAAGGTCACCGCCCTGCTCGGGGTCAACGGCGCGGGCAAGAGCACCACCCTACGGGTGCTGGCCGGGCTGATCCCACTGCGTTCGGGCAGTCTGACCTGGCGCGGCGAGGACATCACCAAGGTGTCCACCGTCGACCGGGCCCGCCGAGGACTGATGCTCGTGCCGGACGAACGGGCCGTCTTCGCCACCCTGTCGGTCCGGGACAATCTGCAGATCATCGCGGAGGCCAGYGGGCACCCCGACATCACCCCCGCGCTGGAGTCGTTCCCCCGGCTGCGGGAGCGGCTGACGCAGCGGGCCGGATCGATGTCGGGCGGTGAGCGGCGAATGCTGGYACTCGCCCGCGCCCTGCTGGCCCGCCCCTCGGTCCTGATGGTCGACGAGCTGTCGCTCGGACTATCCCCGAAGGTCGCCGCGGACCTGTTCGGCTGGCTTGCGACGGTCGCATCGTCGGGCACCACCGTCGTGCTCGCCGACCAGTACACCGAGCAGGCCCTGGCGATGGCGGACCTGGTCTACGTCCTGCACCGGGGCGAGCGGTCCTTCGCGGGCGGGCCGGAGGAATTCCGAGCGTAGGGCCGCGAAAGGCCTCGGTGAAAGGCCCCCCGATGTGAAAGGCCCCGGTCGAGGTTCCCTCCGCGGTGCCGTGGAGGGTTGCCCCGACCGGGGCCCGGGATCACGCAGGCGGTCCCGCGAGAGATCAGCCGGCCGGGTAGGGCAGATCCGGGACGGTGAAGCAGTTGGTGTTCATGTCCTTGACCTGGGTCACCCAGCCACCCTGGTTGCCGTTCGCCGAGTCCTGCCAACGGGCGACGTTGAGGCAGTTCTCCTCCTGCGACGGCGGTTCAGGCGACTTCTTGAAGTTCMGGCCGGTCGGGATGAGCAGGCCGTGACCGTCGTAGTCCTTGCCGCTGTTCATGTACGCCTCGACGCAGGCGCGGGTGACGTCGGCGCCGCAGGAGCGGATCGCGTCGGTCAGCCACTGGGCCGAGGCGTAACCCTCGAGCATCCACAGGTTCATCTTGGCCACCCGATCGGGCGCGGCCGCCTGCAGATCCTTCTGGAACGTGGCGACCGCGGGAATCTGAGTGTCCGCATAGTTGGCGGTGCCGCCGGTGGAGTAGATCGTGTTCCGGCAGTTCGGGGAGGCGCTGTAGACCTGGCGGATGTTGTTGGCCCAGCCCTGCGGCGGGGTCACCTTCGCCGTGATCGGCAGTTTCTGGGACTCGATGGCGTTGCACAGCTGAGCGTTACCGCCGTCGTCCATCGCGTCGAAGACGATCTGGACGCCRCGCCGCTTGAGGTCGAGGACCGTTGCGTCCCAACTCGGGGCGCCGAGATTGATCTGCTCCTCGACGACCGTGTAGCCCTCCTTGCGCAGGCCGTCCGCGATCGACTTGGCGTACCGCTCCGACGGGGCGACGTTGTAGTACACAACCCCGGCGACGTTGGTCTTCAGATTCTGCTTGAACCAGCGGTAGATCTMGGTCCCCGCGTAGAGCGTGCCGTTGTAGCCGGGACGGCTGCCGGTGCGCGGATAATAGCTGCCGTAGATCGAGTACAGGTGCGGATACTGATCGTAGGCGGCGGACACGGGCTGGCCGCCGATATCCGGAACACCCTTGGAGTTGATGTACTGCGCACCCGTGTAGTCGAACGCCGTCACCCCGGCGAGCGCGAAGACCTTCTCGTCGTCGACGAGCTTGTGCGCGCAGTTCGCATTTCCGTCCCCGCTGCCCTTGTCGTCACACTCGACGAGGTTCACGGTGCGCCCGTTTACTCCGCCCGCGGCGTTGAGCGCCTTGAAATAGGCCCGCGCCCCGTACAGTGAGGCGGAGAACGTGTCCGGTCCGAAACCGCTGCTCAGGCCAGCGATTGTACCGATCTTGATCTCGGTCGGCGTGACGCCGATATCCGAAGCTGTATTGTTCGACACCCCGGCCGGTTTGTTGCCGGCCGAGGTCGTTCCGCTGCTACTGGCCCGGCTGCCGCAGGCGACGAGCGCCAGCGACGACAGCACAATGGCGGCGGCGGCGACGAGCGATCTCGCTCGCATGGACATGCTCTCCCCTGGTAGATCGGTGACGCTCGAAACGTTATTGCCGATCAACATCGTCGACGCTTCAGCTGACGACAGCCGGTCCCACTGCCGACTATGTACCGCTAGTTACATCAATGGGCGTTACGGACAAACATTCGGCGCCACCAGCTTCGACGCACCGGTGCGGTGCTCGCGCGATCGGCCGGTGCCTTCTCCAAAGTCGGGGTGCTCCCCCCGGCCCCGTCTTCCCCGCCTTCCCGGCGTGCGGTACCCCCGCTCGCCGGCTCGTGGGTCTCCCGGCTCGCGGCCGTCCCTGTGGGCAGGGGCRCACCGACTACCGGCCGGCTGCCACCCCCGACGCCCTCGGCGCGCTCCGTGGGAGCCCCCTGCTCCCCGGAAAGCTCGGTTACCGTACCGCCCGGCGACGGAGAGGCATGCGACGCACCACCTACCGCATCGAGTGAGGCCGGGACGATCGTGCTGCCCAACACGGACATCGCCTCGTCCAGGGCGGCCAGGGCCTGGCCGATCACCGTGACCGGATCCTCGGCGCGCCCCGGGGCCGGCACGGCCGGCGCCGCACCCGCCTCGGCGACCGGGTCGGGCTCGACGACCTCAATGACCTCGACGACCTCGGCGGCCGGCTCGGCGGGCACGTCCACCGGCTCGCCATCGACCGCCTGCTCATCGGCGCCTGTGGCCGTGACCGCCTCGGCTGCGGCGACGGCAGGCTCAGACCCCGCAGAAGCACGTTCAACCGACGCGGAGACGTCGGGAACAGGCTGGGCCGACGGGAACTCGACCGACGCGGACGCATCGGGAACAGGCTCGGCCACGGCGGGAGAAGTGACCTCCTCGACGAGCGCTGAGGGGACGACATCGGCCGAGGGGACGACATCGGCGGATTCCGACTCCTCGGGCGGCGAGGTCGCCGCGAGCGTCAGACGGTTGAGAATCAGGCCGTCGGGACCCTGCCCCCGGTCCAGCCGCCCCGCCTGCGCGAGCTTCCGGCAGACCTGGTTCACCGTGCCCCGGCTCGCCCCGATCGCCGCCGCCAACCTGCCGTCGTCCAAACCCGCGGGAACTTTGGCAAGCTGGTCGAGTATCCGGTCAGCAACAGTAGCCACAAAGCGGGACGGTATACGCCATCTCCTATTCGCCGACAAGCGGGGTCACCCCACGCGGTAACCGTGTCCGTCCCGCTGCCGATGGCACTCGCAATGCCACTCTCGGCGGGCGCCCGGTCCGCGGCGGCACACACCCCCACCCGGTCGCCTGATCCACGTCGTTCACGCCGCGACCGGCAGCGCCTCGCCCGGGCGCAGCGGGAGCTGTCCCGCACGCGGCAGGGTCGGTGAAGCGGACGAAGGCCCGGGCGAAGGTGGCGCGGATCCACGGCCGGATCCGCGACCGGCGCCGGGATCATCCGCACACGCCGTCCACGAGGATCATCCGCGAGAACCAGACGGTGGTCGAACCATGGGGCCACGGCGAGCAAGGACCACGGCGGCGGGCTTAGCCCGGCCGTCGCCGGGAAGGTCATGCGGCGAGGCGTGCCGGGAGCGGCCCGGGACGCACCGATATCAACAGTGGCCGGACTCGCTTTGCTGGGCGGAATGTTGCGGGATGTCCCAAGCAGGCCRCGCCGCGTCCGTGGGCCGGTCAGGGAGACAGYCATGGCGCAGCCAGCCTCGGGTTCCGAGCAGTTCGACCCTGGTTCCATCACAGCCGACTCCGAACAGCCGTGGTACCGCGAGGATGCTCCCCTGGAACCCGCGGAGATGCTCGACAGCGACGATCTCGGMTCGACGGATGCCGGCCGAGATCCATTGGACGACAGTTGGGACGCGCCCGACAGACCGAGTGCCGGCGTCCGCTATCCGAGCACACCGCGTGAGGAGCGTGYGGGGCCGTCCTTCGATCGGCAACTCGCCGCGGAAACGCCGGACGCCGACCCCTACCTGGAAGCCGAGCGGCGGGAGTCCGGGGCTGTTCTCGATGCGGACGCGTACGGCGAGGGGACGACGACCCTCGCGGAGGATTACGACGCGAACTTCGCCATTCCCAGCATCGTCACGCCGGACGTGGATGCACGCACGGCTGAGGAGGGCGCACTGCACCTGGAATAAGGGCGCTCTGCGTACTCGCGGGAATACGAAGCACTCGCGGGAATACGAAACGCCGATGGTTCGGTCGACGGTCCAACCGACTCCCGGTTGCCACGGACGGTTACCACGGAGGGCGGCTCAGGCCGGGGCCGACCCGGGCAGGTCCGGAACGCCACCGGCGGCTTCCCGCCTGCGGTAGGCAAGTCCCGCGAAGACCTCCATGGCGACGCGATGGGCGCTGTTGACCGTCGTTTCCGCGTGGTCGTACGGCGGGGAGACTTCGACGATGTCGGCGGCCACAAGCGGCGTGTCGAGCGCGATCTGACGGACCGCCCGCAGCAGGTCGGCCGGGGTCAYCCCCCCGGGTTCCGGGGTGCCGGTGCCCGGCGCGAACCCCGGATCCAGGACGTCGATGTCGACCGACAGGTACATGGCCCGGCACCCGTCCGTGGCCTGCGCGATCGCGTCCACGACGACGTCACGGCTGCCCCGCTCCCAGATCTCGTGCATGAGATGCCAGGTCATCTCCTGCTCGCGCATCCAGGCGAAAACGTCCGGCGGCGGCCAGTAGCCGCGCAGCCCCACCTGGACAAAGTTGCGTCCACGCACGGCACCGGACTCGATGAGCCGTCGCATCGGAGTGCCGTGCGAGGCGAGGTTGCCGTCGATGACGTCCGCGGTGTCGGCATGCGCGTCGAAGTGCAGCAGACCGAGTTCACCCCAGCCCACGGCGTCGGCCACGCCGGTTGCGGCCGGCCAGGTGATCGAATGGTCGCCACCGATGACGAGCGGGATCGTGCCGAGCCCGGCGATCCGCGCGACCTTGGCCCGGATGTTGCGATGGGACGCCTCGGTGAGCCCATGCGGACAGTGCGCGTCGCCAGCGTCAACGACGTCGAGCCAGTCGAAGATCTCGATACCGAGGTCGAGATGGTAGGTGCCGGGGTTGTAGGCGTTGGCCCGCATCGCCCGAGGGCCGAACCGGGCGCCGGGACGGTGGGTCGTCGAGATGTCGAACGGAGCACCGACGACGGCAACGTCGGGCCGGCGGGCCGCCAGCGCCTCCGTCCCGGGCAGCCAGGGCAGTCCGCAGAAGGTCGCGAGCCCCGCGTAGCCGGGCGCGTCCGGACCCGGCTCACGATCGCCGTTTCGTGCCGTCATCCGTCCCTCCGATCGGGCCCTTCCACTGTCCCACGGTCCGCCACCCCCGGTCCGCCACCCCCGGTCCGCCACCCACTGGTCCGCGCCCCGGTTACGCTTCTCCGGTGGAGGTCGCGGCACCGCACCCAGACCACCCGGCACCCACGGCGTCGGAACCGACCGGCGCGGCCATGGCTCTGCGCACCCCGGGCACCCCGGGCACCCCGGGCACCCCGGGCACCCCGGGGACGATTATCGGCGCGGGCCGGGTCTGGTCACCGCGGGCCCGGTTGGCGGGTTTCGCCGTGCTCGGTGTAGCCGCCGTCGGCGTCTGCGGCCGGGTGTACCTCGTCGACCCCGCCCAGCCGGGCCACTACCCTATGTGCCCGTTCCGGTGGGCCACGTCCCTGGACTGCCCTGGTTGCGGCACCCTCCGCGGCCTGCACCAGCTCCTGCACGGACACCTCGCGGCCGCGGCCGACTACAACGTCTACTTCGTCATCGCCGCCCCGATGCTGGTGTTCGGCTGGATCGTGGCGGTGGCGCGGGCGGCCGGCTGGCGCCACCCGTTGCCCCGGGTACCGGCCCGCCTGCTTCCCGCCGTTCCGATACTGATCATCGCCTTCTGGGTGCTGCGGAACCTGCCGTTGCCCGGCTGCCGCTGGCTCGCATCCTGAACCCGGCGGCTCAACGGCGGCCCAGCAGGTAGCAGGCGATGGYGGCGGTCGCCGCGACGTTCAGCGAGTCGACCCCGTGCGCCATCGGAATCCGGACCCGGGCCGTCGCCGCGGCCTGTGCCGCCGCCGACAGCCCGGCGCCCTCCGTGCCCAGCAGCAGCGCGACCCGGGCCGCCGCCGGCACCGGCGCAGGTGCGGGCGCAGGTGCGGGCGCAGGTGCAAGCGCGGGCGCGGCGCGGGGGGTGAGTCCGGCCGCGAAGGAGCCAAGATCCTCGGCGTCCGCCGCCGGAGTCAGCGCCAGCAGCGTGAACCCGGCATCCCGCAGCAGACCAAGGGCCTCCGGCCAGGGTTCGAGCCGGGCGTAGGGGACGGCGAACACCTCCCCCATCGACACCCGCACGGAACGCCGGTAGAGCGGATCGGCGCAGCGCGGGCTCAGGAGCACYGCGTCCATCCCGAGTCCCGCGGCCGAACGGAAAATCGCCCCCAGGTTGGTGTGGCTCACGATGTCCTCACACACCAGTACCCGCCGGGCATCGACCAGGAGGTCGGCGGCGGCGCGSGGCGGCTGGCGGCCCATCGCCGCAAGCGCCCCCCGATGCACCTCGAAGCCGGTGATCGCCGCGAGCACGTCGGGTCCCGCGACGTACACCGGGACGTCAACGCCGAGGTCCGCGGGCACGGCCGCCAGGCGCGCCGGCGAGACCAGGACCGAGCGCGGCCGGTAGCCGGCCCGCAGCGCCCTGGTTATCACTCGTTCACCCTCGGCGATGAACAGCCCGTCGGCCGGCTCCCGCCGACGGCGCAGCGCGACGTCGGTCAACGAGATGTAGTCGTCGACCCGGGGATCACCCGAATCGTCGATCATGATGACTGGTGGGGTGGCCACGACCGTCACGCCGACCGTCACGCCGACCGGCCCGCCAGCCGACCCCGCACACCTGCTCACGTCACCTGGCACGCCACGACCTCCCGGGCACGGACGCTTCACCCGACCGTAACGTGCCGGCCGCAGAATCAGCGGCCATGGCCGATCCGCAGAAGGCCCCCACGCTGACGTCCGCCATGCCCGCCATGCCCACGTCCGCCACGCCCGCCGTCTCCCGTCCCGTCGCCGTTCCCGTTCCCGCCGACCTGGTCGTCGTCGGCGCCGAACTGGTCGCGACGGTGGACGCCGACCGCCGGGAGATCCGCGGCGGGTGGATCGCAGTGACGAACGGCCTGGTCAGCGCCCTCGGCGGTCCCGACGAGCCACCGCCTCCCGCCGTGCGCACGTTGCGGGCGGACGGCTGCCTGATCACTCCCGGCCTGGTGAACACGCATCACCACATGTACCAGAACCTCACCCGCGCGTTCGCTCCGGCCCTGAACGGCACGCTGTTCACCTGGCTGTCGACCCTGTACCCGCTGTGGTCCCGGCTGGACGAGGAGGCCGTGCACGTCTCCGCCTACGTCGGGCTCACCGAGCTCGCCCTCGGCGGTTGCACGACGACCACGGACCACCTGTATGTGCATCCGCGCGGGGGCGGAGACCTCGTCTCCGCCGAGATCGCCGCGGCGACGGCGCTGGGCATGCGCTTCCATCCCAGCCGCGGATCGATGTCGCTGTCGGTGAAGGACGGCGGACTGCCGCCCGACTCGGTGGTGCAGGACGACGACGAGATCCTCGCCGAGTCGGCCCGGCTGGTGGCCCGCCATCACGACCCCTCGCCGGGCGCCATGGTGCGGATCGCCCTGGCGCCCTGCTCACCGTTCTCGGTCAGCCCGGAGCTGATGCGGGCCACGGCGGAGCTCRCCGAGTCGCTCGACGTGCGGCTGCACACGCATCTCGCCGAGGACCCCGAGGAGGACGAGTACTGCCTCGCGCGGTTCGGCCGGCGTCCCATCGACCAGTTCGCCGAGGTCGGCTGGGGCGGCGACCGGGCCTGGGTGGCGCACTGCATCCGCCCGAACCCCGCCGAGGTGGCCCGGCTGGGCGCCTGGGGCACCGGGGTCGCGCACTGCCCGAGCAGCAACATGATCCTCGGCGGTGGGCTCGCCCCGGTCGCGGAGCTGCGTGCGGCGGGGGTACCGGTGGGACTGGGCTGTGACGGCTCGGCGTCGGCGGACTCGGCGTCGCTGTGGCTGGAGGCCCGCACGGCGATGCTGCTCGGGCGGCTGCGGCACGGCGCCGCGGCGATGTCGGCCCGGGACGCGCTGGAGATCGCCACTCGGGGCGGGGCCGGCTGCCTCGGCCGGGCCGGGAAGATCGGCGAGCTGTCCGTCGGGGCGGTGGGCGATCTGGTGGCATGGCCCCTCGACGGGGTCGGCTTCGCCGGGGCGCTGTCCGATCCCGTCGAGGCGTGGCTGCGCTGCGGCCCGGTCGCGGCCCGCCACACGGTGGTCGCGGGTCGCGCGGTCGTCCTGGACGGCCATCCGGTGCATCCCGACCTGTCGGCGATGCTCGCCCGCCACCGCGAGCTCGCCGCCGGCATGCAGGCAGCCTTTGACGATGCCGGCATCGCTGATGCCGGAACCGCTCCCGGCGCCGGGCGGGCCGCGGGTACGACGGGAGCCAGGGCGGCCGGGGCCCGGTGAACGCCGACGGGACCGACCCTGGTGGGATACCTCCGCGAGGTGTTTGATACAAAGCAATGGGCCAGTCCGGGTCGGTTGGCGACGTCACCCGTTCGGCCCCGGCGATGGCGTTCCGGCGACACCCGCCGGGACGTCACCCCCCAGCAGCCGCCGCCGGTGCCGCGTATCGACCCCCCCGATCGGTGCGCATCGCACCGGCGGCGGCCTCGACCGGTCCAGGACCAGGGCGGCCGCGGGCCGGATGAACTGCGCGCCTTCGCCGTCCGCGTGGGCGTGCAGCTGTAGAAGCGGACAGGGGCATCCCGCCGGGGGAGGTATCCGGCGGTGTACGTGAGGCCGACACTGGGGGCATGCCGACGTTGCCGACCGATGTCGTCGCCCGTCTGACCGCCGCGCTCGCACCGATCGATACGGCGGTCATCGCTCGTCATCCCGGTGATCCGGGAACCCGCCAGCCGGTGCACACCTGCTACCTGCCCGCCGACCGGATGCGCCCRGACATCGTGCTGGCCTGGGGGGRGGCAGCCCGGGAGCTCCTGGCCGCCCGCGGCACCGACCCGGCCAGGCTCGCCGCCGCCACCGGGGGCGACCCGGACCCGGTCATCGCCGAGCCGGTCCACGCACACGTGCTGCACGCGCTGACCGTTGAACCGGTGCAGGATCTGCGGATCGACCTGGAGGACGGCTACGGCGTCCGGATGGACGACACCGAGGACGCCGACGCCGTCGCGGCGGCCGTCGCCCTGCGCGCCGCCGCGGCGGCGGACGCCCTGCCCGCGTCCTACGGCCTGCGGATGAAGTCGCTGGACCCGGCCCTCCGGGACCGGGGACTGCGCAGCCTGGACCTCTTCCTCACGGCGCTGGCCGGCGACGACGGCCCACCCGCCGGGTTGGTGCTGACCCTGCCCAAGGTGAGCGCCGCCGCGCAGGTCGCGGTCTTCGCCGATCTGCTCGCCGAACTAGAGCAACGCCTCGACATCGCCCCGGTGCCCTTCGAGGTGCAGGTGKAGACCCCGGCCGCGGTTCTCGCCCTGCCGGCGCTGGTCGAGACCGGTCTTGCACTGGGCCCTGGACGCCTCGTCGGGCTGYACGTCGGCACCTACGACTACTCGGCGGCTCTCGGCATCACCGCCGCG
The DNA here is from genome assembly GCF_001756285.1 of Frankia sp. CgMI4. NCBI lineage: Bacteria > Bacillati > Actinomycetota > Actinomycetes > Frankiales > Frankiaceae > Frankia > Frankia sp. CgMI4. The sequence goes on along the minus strand of NZ_MAQZ01000049.1, from coordinate 50,663 downwards.
CACCAGGCCAGCGACCATCCGGCGGTGGAGTACGCCRCCACGCTGATGCAGCTCGTCACCGCCGGCACCGGAATCCGGGTCGCGGACGGGTCCTCGAACCTGCTGCCGATCGAGAGCCCGACGGACGCGACGGAGGGCACCGCAACTACGGAGGGCACCGCAACTACGGAGGGCACCGCAACTACGGAGGGCACCGCAACTGTCGAGGACACGGCGGGCCGAGGTGTCCACCGGGCCTGGCGGCGGCACGCCGAACTGGTGCGCCGCGCCTGGTACCGGGGCATCTACCAGGGCTGGGATCTGCATCCGGGTCAGTTGGTGAGCCGGCACGCGGCGGTGGCCGGCTGCCTGCTGGCCGGGCTCGACGAGGCGCTGGGCCGGCTTTCCTCCTATGCCACCGCGTACGCCACCACGTACGCCACCGCCCGGCATCCGGGAGCGGTCGCCGACGAGCCGGCCACCGGCCGCGCGCTCGCCGGGCACGTCCTGCGGGCGCTCGACGCCGGCCTGCTGGACGACGCGAGCCTGACCGCGGCTGGTCTCGRCCGGGTGACGGTCAACCGCTTCGGCGGCAGACCGGTCGCCGCGGGTTGACGACACCCGCCATCCAGGGCGGGTCAGCTCCCCCGATAGGTCGAATAACCGAACGGAGCGAGCAGCAGCGGGACGTGATGATGACCCGCCGGGTCCTCGATCACGAACGCGATGGTCACCTCGGGAAAGAACGCCGAGCGGCTCGCGGTGTCGAAGACGAGCCGCCAGGGGCCTGGGATGGTCGCCGGCAGATCCGCCACCCGGCCGTCGTCGTCGGTGACGGCCTCGGTGACCGCGATCCAGCCCGTGGTCGTGCCGTCAAGGGTACGCACCGCCCGTTCCAACCGGAGCGGCAGCCCGGCGGCTGGCCGCCCCGTGGCCGTGTCCAGGACATGGGTGGACAGACTCACCACGCCTCCTCGGTCGCGTCCTCCGTCGCCGCGGCCCGGGTCGGGCCTCGACCATCCCACCATCCGGGCTGACCATCGCACCACACCGCTCCTGGTCGACCGTGGTGGATACGCCGGTACCCCCGGCTGTCGGCGCCTACTGGAACCGCTCCAACACTGTCGAGATCGACGTCGTCGGCACCGACCGGGAACCGGTCGCCAAGGAGCTGTACTTCCTCGGCTCCGTCACATGGCTGGAACGCGCACCGTTCGATGACCACGACCTGGCGGCACTGCGGAAACACCGGGCGGCGCTCACGAACCTTCCGCTGCCATTGGTCGCCATCAGCCGCAGCGGAGTTGCGGCCACCGGTCTCGCCGCATCCTACGGCCCAGCCGAACTCATCACCGCCTGGCAGCAAAGATGAACAGTATTGTGCCACGGTCGTTCGACCTAGGCGCCGGTGATCAGGCGCCGGTGATCAGGCGCCTGATGCGCAGGGCCGTGATCTCAGCCTGCTGACCGGCCGCGATGCGCAGCTCGTCCGCGGGATCGTTGTCCAGCCGTGCCCGCAGCAGAGCGAGCATCTCCTCCGCGTCGCGGCCCGCCGCCCGGACCAGGAAGATGTAGCCGAAGCGCTCCTCGTAGGCCGCGTTTCCCTGCTCGAAGGCCGCCCTGACTTCCGCCGTCGCCTGGTCCATCGCCGCCTGCTCCCGTCGGGGGGCGTCGAGGGACACCACGGTCGCCCTCGCCGTGGTGGGCGGGGCGGGCGTGTGGGCCGGGCGCTCCCCGATCCGGGGATGCGCGGTGAACGCCTCCAGCCAGGCCGATGCGGGCAGGTTCCACCATTCCTGCTCGGCTGCCGGCAGCAGGGCCGCGAGGGTCCCGAAGGGCCGACGGGCCGCCACGGCCGCAGCCCAGTCCTCGGACTCGCAGCAGGCCAGCAGCTCCTCGCGAGCCGCGTCCGGGGACAACGCGTCGAACCAGCGCATCGCGAGCGCCTCCCGCCCGACGGGCGTCGGAGCGCCGGTGAGCCGCAGCCTCGCCAGCCCGCCGTCGGGTATCGCGTCGACCCGCACGTGGGTGGCCTGGATCGGGACCTCGAGATCGAAAAGGTGACGGGTGTTCGGCTGCACCCGGGTCCGCGGCAGCATCGGGTACCACTCGGTGATCGCGGTGACGTCGTCGGGGTCGAGAAGGTCGGGGTTGTCCGCCGCCCAGAGGGCCACCGCCCGGGGCGCGTTGCCGCGGAAGTGCCGGGTGTCAACCTCGGCCCGCACGATCGTGCCCTGCGTCGCGAGCCGGACCACCGCCCAGTCGTGGCCGTCCCCACGGCGCCGGCGGGTCTCCCAGCCCTCTCCCATCGCCCGGGCCTCACCCGAGGCGTTCAGGTTATGGCGGTCACCGTAGTGCATGTCGCTGGCGGCCACCACGACACCGCCCAGGTAGGCGGCGGCGAGATCGGAGGTCACCCGGTCGAACATCCGGKGGTCCGGCACCACCGTGCCATGCACGCGCAGCCGGGCGACTCCGCCATCCGGGTGGATGGTCAGGCGCAGATGGGTGATGCGGGTCCGGCCCTGGTCAGCCACCGGCAACACGTTGGCCGCGTCCGGCACGATCGGCGTCCGCGGCACCAGCGGGACCCAGGCCACGGACTCCTCGGCGACCTCCGCCGCGGAGGGATACCCGGGCAGGKTGGCGCCGTGCACCTCGACGGCCCCGGGAGCGTTGCCGGTGAAGTGGGTGGTGTCCACGGTCACCGCGTGGGCGATGCCGGGTGAGCCCAGCCGGATGATGGCCCAGTCGGATCCGGGAAGATCCCGCCGCCGACGGGTCTCCCAACCGTCGGTCCACTGGCCCCGTTCGGTGAACACGCCCGGCCGCACGATCGGCGGTTCGGGCAGCAGCATCCGTTCGGCGAACGCGAAGAACTCGTCGTTGACGGCCACGACCGTACCGCCGAAGCGGGCCGCCGCGAGATCGACAAGATTCGTCAGGTCGGGCGCGTCGCTCATCGGGTCCTTTCACGGGGTCAACCAGCCGTACGAAACCGGACTGTTCACGTGTCGTCGGGTGGCCGCACGGCCCGTCACCACCGTGCGGACCGGATCAGGTCAGGACGGGACGACGTGTTAGCGGGGCGCAAAGCGTACTTCGGGCCTGCTCCCTCGGGAGTGGTCCGCGTCGGTGGGTGCATCGGATCACATCCGTGGGGAGGGCTCCGGTACGCCGGACGGTCCCGCGRCCCGGCCGGGTGATGCCTACCTCTCTAATAGCCGCCCCCGCGGAGGACGATCCCCGTCCGCTCGCCGCCCCYGCAGATAGGTCGCCAGCACCACCCCGTTCAACACGCGTCCGGCATAGGGGGTGAGCGGGTGGCGGTGGCGCAGCATCGAGGGCTCCACCAGGAACGACGCATCCGCGTCGAAGATCACCAGATCGGCGTCAGCGCCGATCGCGATGCGCCCCTTGCCGGCCAGTCCTACCAGGTCGGCCGGTCCGRCACACATCCAACCGACGACGTCGGTGAGGGTGTGHCCCCGCGCCCGGGCCTGAGTCCAGACCGCGGGTAGCCCGATCTGGACAGACGCGATGCCACCCCACGCCGCCGCGAAATCACCGGCGTCGATCTGCTTCAACGCGGGAGTGGACGGCGAATGATCAGTGACGATCCCGGCGAACAGGCCCTGGGCCACCCCGTCCCACAACCGGYCCAGATTCCTGCTGTCCCGGATGGGAGGTGCGCACTTGAAGACGGTAGCTCCGTCGGGGACCTCCTCGGCCGTGAAGGTCAGGTAGTGCGGGCACGTCTCCACCGTCATCGGCAACCCCGCGTCCCGCGCCGCGAGCACGTCGTCGAGGGCATCGGCCGCCGCCAGATGCAGCACGTGCAGGCGGGCACCGCTGGCGGCGGACAGCGCCGCCAGCGCGGCCACGGCCTCGGTCTCCGCGGCCGGCGGGCGCGACGCCAACCAGCTGGCGAAGGCCCGCCCCACGGTGGGAGGTGCCAGGGCGAGAACGGAGGGCGCCTCGGCGTGCACGACGGTGAGGGCCCCCATCCGGGCGGTGCGCCGGGCGGCGGCCCCGAGGACGTCCATCGAGACGTGCGGGAACTCCTCGACCCCCGACGGGGCCAGGAAGGCCTTGAATCCGAAGACCCCGGCGCCGTGCAGGGCGGCCAGATCATCGAGGTTGCGGGCGTCGGCGCCGATGATGCCGCCCCAGAAGCCGACGTCGACGGCGACCTGGCCGGCCGCCACCGCACGTTTGGMGGCCAGGGCGGCGAGCGAGGTCGTTGGCGGAACGGAATTCAGCGGCATGTCGATGATCGTGGTGACACCACCGGCCGCGGCGGCCCGGGTCGCGGTCGCGAACCCCTCCCACTCGGTCCGCCCCGGTTCGTTGATGTGCACGTGGGAGTCGACCACGCCGGGAAGCAGAGCCAGCTCGCCGAGGTCCGTGACCAGGGTCCCGGGAGGGATCTCGTCCGCGGCGGTGATCGCGGCGATCCGGCCGTCCGCGACGTGCACGGCTGCCGGACGCTCGCCCCCGGGCAGCACGACTCGCCGTGACCGTAGCGCCTGTGGCCGCTCCGGCAGAACGTCCGCGGTGGGCTCGTTCATGCCGCCGGAACACCTTGTCCCGGCGTCGTCGGAGGCGCGGTCGTCGGAGGCGCGGTCGTCGGAGGCGCGGTCGTCGGAGAGATGGTGACGAGGTCCTCGGGTCGCACCGGAACGCGCCGCAGATCCCGTCCGACGGCGACCCGGATCGCCGCGATGATCGCCGGGGTCGCGGTACAGGTAGGCGCCTCCCCCACGCCCTTCACCCCGTAGGGCGCATCCGGCTGCGGATGGGTGACGGCGACGAAATCGAGGTCCGGGACGTCGGCGATGGTCGGCAGCAGATAGTCGTGAAACGTGGGATTGACCACCACCCCGTCCACCGTGACCAGCTCCTCCATGACGGCGAGGCCCAGCCCCTGGGCAGTTCCCCCCTCGACCTGACCACGCAGCGCCAGGGGGTTGAGCACCGTACCGCAGTCCTGGGCCAGCGCCATCGACACGACCCGCACGAGACCGAGGTCGACATCGACATCGACAACCGCGCGGTGCGCCGCGGCGGCGAAGGCCACGTGCGGATCGCCCTGTCCGTCGGCGTCCAGCGCGGAGGTACGCCGGTGGTGGAAGGTGTACTCCGCTTCGATCGGCCCGTCGGCCAGCGCCTCGGCGAGCGGAACCCGCAACCCGGCCTCCACCCCGACGATCTCCCCGGCGTTGACGGTCAGCGTCCGTCGAGGTGCCTCGACGACCTCCGCGGGCAGCCCCGCGACCCGGGCGACCCGGGCGAGCAGGCGATCGGCGACCGCGGCGCAGGCTCCGCGCACGGCGCCTCCGCTCATCCAGGTCTGCCGGGACGCGCTGGTCGATCCGGCACTGCCGACCGCGGTGTCCGCGGGCGCCAACACGACCTGTTCGACGCCGAGCTCGGTGCGGGCGATCTGCCCCGCGATCGTCACAAACCCCTGGCCCACCTCGGCGCACGCGCTGTGCAGCCGGACCCGTACCGTTCCGTCCTCAGCCAGCTCCAGGCGGGCACGGGCGACGGAGGAGTCGTCCATGCCCTCCGAGAAGAGCAGGTTCTTGTAGGCCAGGGCGTAGCCGACCCCCCGACGGACCCGGCTCGGTTCGGCCGCGGCCGGTCGGCCGCCGGGCAACGCGGTCACCGCGACGTTCGCCGGCATCGCCGGCGGGAGCGGACGCGAGGCCACCGCCTCGATGACCTCCCGCGCCGGCAGCGGTGCGCCCATCACCTGACCGGTGGGCAGCACATCCCCCGGTCGGACGGCATTGCGGACGCGCAGGTCCACCGGATCCATGCCGAGGGCGTCGGCCAGCCGGTCCATCTGGGCCTCGTGACCGATGGTCACCTGCGGCACCCCGAACCCCCGCATGGCGCCGCACGGGGGGTTGTTGGTCCGCACGACGRCTCCGTGCAGGTGGGCGTTCGGGACCCGGTACGGACCCGCGGCATGGGTGACCGCGTTCGCCAGCACCGCCGGCGAGGACGACGCGTAGGCACCGCCATCCAGCACCAGCCGTGCCCGCACGCTGACCAGGTTTCCGTCGGCGGTGGCGCTGTGCTGGAACCACATCCGGGCCGGATGCCGGTGCGGATGGCCCAGGAAGGACTCAACCCGGTCGTAGGCGATCCGCACCGGAAGCCCCGTAGCCCGGGCGAGCAGGGCGCCGTGGATCTGAAGGGTGACGTCCTCCCGGCCGCCGAAGGCACCCCCCACACCGGCCAGGGTGAGACGGACGAGCTCCTCCGGGAGACCGAGGCAGGCCGCGATCTGCTCCCGGTCCGAATGCAGCCACTGGGTCGCCACCCGCAGGTCCACCCCACCATCGGCGGCCGGCATCGCCAGGGCCGCCTCGGGAGCAAGAAACGCCTGGTCCTGCATCCCGACGAGGTACTGGTCCTCGACCACCACCGGGCCGAGCGCGTCGGGATCCCCGTGGCGCAGCTCGATCTCGCGGTACAGGTTGCCCGCCGGATGCAGCGGCTCGGCATCCGGCTGCCATACCCGGTCGGGGTCGGTCGAAGGTGCCAGCGGCTCGTAGTCCACCTCGATCGCGGCGAGCGCCCGGCGCGCGGTCCGGACGTCAACCGCGGCCACGGCGGCGACCGGCTCCCCTGCGTACCGAATCTCGGTCGCGGCGAACACCGGCTGGTCGGCGACGATCAGCCCGTAGGTGGCCATGCCGGGGACGTCGGCGGCGGTCACCATCCCCACAACGCCKGGCAGCCGGCGCGCGGCGTCGACGTCGACGCGCCGGATCCGCGCCCGGGCATGGGGCGATCGCAGGGTGCGGGCGTGCACCATCCCCGGAACACGCAGATCACCAACGTAGGAGAAGCTACCGGTCACCTTGTCCGGCCCATCCGGACGACGCACCGGACGACCGATCCCCAGACTCATCGCCCCACCCCCCGGTGGGGCGGAGCAGGTGCATCCCCCGAAAGTAGGGTGCCCCGCTCAGCCTGCACTGTTCTGATGGCAGCGAGTATCCGGCCGTAACCCGTGCACCGGCAGATGTTGCCGGCCAGCGATTCCCTGATCTCCTCCTCGTCCGCATCCGGCCGCCGGGTGAGCAGGTCCGTCACCGCGACCACGAACCCGGGGGTGCAGAAGCCGCACTGCACGGCACCCTCCTCGAGGAACGCCGCCCGCACGGCCCTGGCGGGTCCCGCCGTCCTCAGACCGGCAACGGTGCTCACCTGGGCGTCGTTGGCGTCCGCGGCGAGCACCGTGCAGGACGCCACCAACCGGCCGTCCAGGAGAACGGAGCAGGCACCGCAGCGCCCCTGCTCACACGCGTCCTTCACCGAGGTCACCCCGATGACGTCCCGCAGGACGGTGAGCAGGGAGTCCCCGATCCAGGCGCCGGCCACCGTGTGCAGGAAGCCGTCGACATGGAGGTGATATGGCGCGACGACGCCGTCGTCCGGCCAGGACGACCCGGCCGGCGGTCCGGCCGGCGGTCCGGCCGGGACTTCCCTCGCGAAACGGGCGGTCATGGCCGGACGTCCCGCTCGACTCGGGGGTCCACCGGCGCCCCCGCGGCATCCAGGCATCGGGTGAACGCCCGGGCGGCCAGCACGCCGGCAGCATGCCGGCGGTAGTCGGCGGAGACCCGCGGACCCGCCGCGAGCTCCGGCCCGACCCGCGAGACCGCCTCGCTTACCAGCTCACCGAACCGGCGGGCCGCCGACGAGGACGCGGCCCCTGCGGACCAGTCCACCGCGTCGTGTGCGAACCGCTCGGCGACGGTCATCCGGATCGGCAGCCGACCCACCCCCCCGATCGCGCAGGCCAGTCGATGGCGCATCCGGTCGACGAGGACGGCGCACGACACCAACGCCTGGTAGGCGGCCTGCCTGCCCCCAATCTTGAGATAGCTCTGCGGTCCGGCCGGCCGCGGCAGCCTTACCGCGGTGACCAGGGCGTCGGGGGCGAGCCCGTCGGCGAGGAACGCGGGCAGCGTCATCCGGCCGGGTCCGCGCGGCGAGGCCACGAGGATCTCGGCGTCCGCGGCGGTGAGGAAGGTGAGCAGGTCACCGGTGGGACGTGCCGAGCCCAGCGCGCCACCGACCGTGCCGAGGTTGCGGATCTGCGCGGAACCGACCACCCGGGCGGCGAGGGCGAGGCCGGGCGACAGTGACCAGCCCGCGAGGTCGGTGTAAGTCACGCCCGCACCGACGGTGAGCGAATCCGCCCCGGCGCCGCGGACCCGCAGTTCCAGGACCCGGCGCAGGGCGACTACCGCCCCCGGCCGACGCTCGCCGGACCGGAGGGCGGGGACGAGATCGGTGCCGCCGCCCAGCAGATCGACCGCCCTGCCAGCGTCATGGGCGGTCGCCAGCATCTCCACTGCCTCCCCTACCGTACGTGGACGGAACATGACGGCCGTCGCACCGCTAGTCGTCACAGYGGCCTCCCCCGCCCGATCCGACCAATGGTCCGACCAGTGGAAGGAAGCGCGGGAGGGGATGACGCGGGAAGCCAGCCGGCGATCCGGGGGTCAGGCAGGCGGACGAACGCTGCATAAGAACCGACCATAACGGCGGAAGGTTACGTGGATGTTCATCAAGACAGACGCTCAGTGACGTAGTTCTGATCTTGCTTGGCGGCAGCGTTCATCACCTCACCTGCGCTATCTCACCCGTGTTATCGCCAGCTTCCACTCGCACCGACCCAGACCAACACCCCCAACGTCACCCAGTGTTACTTTACCGATGCTGGCGCGAACTGTGGAGAGGGATGCGACAGGTTTGAGGTGGACATGTCGCGCCGTCTATCGACCCGGCGCTGCGGCACGGCTGGCGCTTCGTGGCCTCKGGTGAGTGCACCACGCTCCCCGCCCTGGGCCCCGGAGCGCCMGCTGATCCAGCGACGCCGGTCAGGGCCGGGTGTAGAGGTCAGGGTCGGGTGTGGAGGTCAGGGCCGGGTGTAGAGGGCGCAGCCCCATCCGGCCAGCGTGCGCAGCGGGAACGGCAGCCGGCAGCCGAGATCGGCTGCGGCCGTGTCCACCGCGGCCAGCTCTCCCAGCACCGCCTCCCAGGGTGCGTCACTCATCACCCCGAGCAGGGGCAGCGCGCACGCCGCCCGCACCCAGCCCTGGTCGACCACCACGTAGCCCCCGCCCATGCCCTCGAGGGCCCGAGCGGCGGTCACCATGTCGTCGTCCCGCGCCCCGACGACGATCAGATGCCCCGRCGGCTCCGCCGTCGTGACCGCGAGCGCGCCCCGGGTCAGCCCGCACCCGCGGAGCAGCCCGACGTCGATCTCGTCCGAGGAGCCGTCCCGACCGAAAATTGCGATCTTGAGAAGGTCCCGAGACGGATCGGCTACCGCCCAGCCGTCCCGCAGGGTGGGTTCCACCCGCACGGTACGGAGTCCACGCGGGTGGGAGAGGCCGGAGACCTGGCCCGTCCCGGTCATCCGCAACGCCCGCGCTGGTCCACCGACGGGCGGCGCCGTCCCCGGGTCGCGGGGGGGATCGACGCTCACCACGACCACACTGGCATCCTGYCGGTGGGACCGTCGCAGGCCGAGTGATGTGAAGGAGCCGGCGTGYAGGTTCGCCGGGAGTCRTGTCCGGCTGGTGGCCCAGGCGGGCGAGATGTCGAGGTTGTCGAACAGGGGTCGGCCGCATTCCGCGGCGATCCGGCCACCCGCCACCACCACGTCGGGCGGCGCGGTTCCGGCCAGGGAGGAGACGACCTGGAGATCAGCGAAGCGGGTGGGCGCGATTGACCCCAGGGTGGGTTCCAGATCGTGCCTGCGGGCGGGGAGCAGGGAGAACCGCCGGATGGCGTCGATCTGGCCCATCCCCCGACCGACCGCGAGTCGCACGTCGTGATCGAGATGCCCGACCGTGGCAAGCTCCGCGACCGATCTGGCCCTGCCCCGGACCGGCTCGGCCCCGCTGCCGGCCGCCCACAGCAGACCGCCGGCCTCCGTGGCGGACGACTTGACGGGCGYCGCCCCTACCGAGGACAGCGCGGTCAGCGCGGAGGCGGGCGGTATCGGAGGCACCTCGACGACCGGGGCTGCGGGCGCCCCGGTCCCGGGGACCTGCCTCCCGGGCACCTGCCCCGCTCGGACCAGCACCCGCAACGGGGTCGAGGATCCCGTCACCAGATCCACACCGCGCAGACCGCCCAGCGCGACCAGGACGGCCGGGTCGGTCACCAGGGTGACGGTTCCCCGCGGGACGATCAGGCGAGCCAGTTCCCCCGGAGTGAGCAGCGTCTCCTCGACACGCAGGCCGGCGTCGACATAGGCCGGCAGGACGAATCTGCCGGCGGCGTCGAGCGAGCGCCGACCCGCCAACGTTCCCGGCTTCGTGACCGCGGCGATGTAGCACCCCACGATCAGGATGTCCCGCGCGGCCACGGCACCGCTGTGGACGGCGACGACAAGCCCACCGCGTATGACGAGGTCGGCTTCCTCCTCACCCGCGGCCACCCGACGCAGTCGAGCGAGCTGTGCCTCGGACGGACGCAGCAGGTCCGCGCCGACCACGGGTGCCTGCCCGGTCGGACCAGGAGCCGCCGCCGGATCACGCGGGTCGACCGCGGGAGCGGTGGTGGAGGTCGTGCCCGACGCCGCCGTGCGGGCCGGGGTCGCCGATCGGTGGGGCGTGGCAGAGGAGACGGTCGGCTGGGACGCTCCGCCGGACACCGTCATCAGTCGGGGTCCCCGGCTGGAGCGTTCGGCGTTCATGGCGGCCTCTCGTCTGCCGGTCAGCACCGAGTCTGCATCCGATGGCGGCACGCCCGGAACGGGATCACGTATGACCAACGGCGAAATCACCCCCATTACTTCCTTTACTCCAAGACAAGCCGGGTGTCCCCGGAGTCGGCGGACCGGCACCACCCGCCGGGAGGGCGGCGATGGCGTGATTGTTGTTTGCCACGTGTCATTACCCACCATGCGCCGGAGCCAGCCGGTAACGCGGGTGGAACACCATGTTGACCAGGGACGGGAAGAACACGACGATCCCGGCGATCATGCCGACCGCGGCGCGGCCCCGCCCGAAGACCAGTGTGAGCAACCGAACCCCTGTCAGCCTCATTCCGGGCGTACCCCCACCTGCCGGTCGGTCCGACCGGCCCGAGCGGTTCCCCGGACGCCAGAGCGGTTCCCCGGACGCTAGAAAGGATGCGTATCGGTCCCATCGCGCCCGGGTGAATTACCAGTAACTCCATTCTTACTGTTGACGGAACCACGCTCCCGCGGCGTCCCCGGCAATGTCGGGACAGAAACCTGGACGAAACTTTTCTTGGGTTGCGAGAGCGTCGCCGTTCACCTGACCGTCACATTGCGCCCCGATATGTCCGACGAGCATCGGGGCCGGAGCGTCGCCGGCATGTCGTGGACCGCGCCGAACCGAACCAGGCCGGCGGCATTCCCCGACCTGCTAGGCTTCGCATTCGTGCTGCTGAGCCCCCATGAACAGGAACGACTGCTGATCCATGTGGCGGCCGGGCTCGCCCGTGAACGGCGAGCCCGTGGGCTGCGGCTGAACCATCCCGAAGCGACCGCGATCATCACCTCGTTCCTGCTGGAGGGCGCGCGGGACGGTCGCGGCGTCGCGGACCTGATGAGCGCCGGGCGAACCGTGCTCACCCGGGACGACGTCATGGAGGGCGTGCCGGAGATGCTCGGCGAGGTGCAGGTCGAAGCCACCTTCCCGGACGGCACCAAGCTGGTCACCGTCCACCGGCCGATCCCGTGATCCCCGGGGAGATCCTGACCGGCGACGATCCCGTCGAGATCAACGCCGGACGCCCGGTACGCACGGTGCTGGTCCGTAACATGGGCGACCGGCCGGTGCAGGTCGGCTCGCACTACCACTTCGCCGCGGCGAACCCCGCTCTCGACTTCGACCGGGCGAGTGCCTGGGGCCACCGGCTCGCGGTGCCCGCCGGCACCGCGGTCCGCTTCGAACCCGGCGTGGAACGCGAGATCGAACTGGTGCCGCTGGCCGGCGCCCGGGTCGTGCCGGGCCTGCGGCCGGAATCGGCCGGCCCGTTGGACGCCGCGAGCGGCACCCGGATTGCGGACACCGCGACGATCGAGGATATATCGGGCTTTCAGGGAGAGGGTTCGTGAGCCGACTCGACCGCTCCCGCTACGCGGCGCTGTACGGCCCCACGGTCGGCGACCGTATCCGGCTCGCGGACACCGACCTGTTCATCGAGGTGACGGAGGACCGCAGCCGCGGGCCGGCGGGCACCGGGACCGGTGACGAGGCCGTCTTCGGGGGCGGCAAGGTCATCCGTGAGTCGATGGGGCAGTCCCTGGCAACCCGCGCCGAGGGTGCGCCCGACCTCGTCATCACCGGCGCCGTCGTTCTCGACCACTGGGGTGTGGTCAAGGCCGACGTGGGGATCCGCGATGGCCGGATCGTCGCGCTGGGTAAGGCCGGCAACCCGGACACAATGGACGGCGTCCATCCCGAGCTGGTGATGGGGCCCGGCACCGAGATCATCGCCGGTAACGGGAAGATCCTCACCGCCGGCGCGGTGGACTGCCACGTCCATCTGATCTGCCCGCAGCAGGTTCCGGAGGCGCTGGGCGCCGGCATCACCACGCTGATCGGCGGCGGCACCGGCCCGGCCGAGGGCACGAAGGCGACGACGGTGACGCCCGGATCCTGGAACCTGGCGCGGATGCTGTCCGCGCTGGACGACTGGCCGGTCAACGTTGTCCTGCTCGGCAAGGGCAACACGGTCAGCGACGAGTCGATGTGGGAACAGCTGCGCGCCGGGGCGGCCGGCTTCAAGCTGCACGAGGACTGGGGGACGACGCCGGCCGCAATCGACGCCTGCCTGCGGGTCGCCGACGCCGCCGGCGTCCAGGTTGCGCTGCACTCCGACACCCTGAACGAGGCCGGCTTCGTCGAGGACACGCTGKCCGCCATCGCCGGCCGGGCGATCCATGCGTACCACACCGAGGGGGCCGGCGGCGGGCATGCCCCGGACATCATCACGGTCGCGGCCGCCGGCAACGTGCTGCCGTCATCGACGAATCCGACCCGCCCGCACACCGTCAACACCCTCGACGAGCACCTCGACATGCTGATGGTCTGTCACCATCTCAACCCCAGCGTGCCCGAGGACCTGGCCTTCGCCGAGAGCCGGATCCGGCCGTCGACGATCGCCGCCGAGGACATCCTGCACGACCTGGGCGCGATCTCGATGATCGGTTCGGACTCGCAGGCGATGGGCCGGATCGGCGAGGTCGTCCTGCGTACCTGGCAGACCGCGCATGTGATGAAGCTCCGGCGCGGGTCCCTGGCCGGCGACGATCGGGCCGACAACACCCGGGCCCGACGCTACATCGCCAAGTACACGATCTGCCCGGCGGTGGCGCACGGCCTGGACGCGGAGATCGGCTCGGTGGAGCCCGGCAAGCTCGCCGACCTGGTGCTGTACGACCCGGCGTTCTTCGGGGTGCGGCCGTCGCTGGTCCTCAAGGGCGGGTTCATCGCCTGGGCCGCGATGGGCGATGCGAACGCCTCCATCCCGACCCCGCAGCCGGTGCTGCCCCGGCCGATGTGGGGAGCCGCCCGTGGTCCGGCCGCCGCGTCGTCGTTGATCTTCGTTGCCCCGGCGGCGATCGAGGACGGGCTGCCCGGACGGCTGGGGSTCGCCACCCCGGTGGTGCCGGTCGCGGATGTGCGCCGCCGCGGCAAGGCGGATCTTCCCGAGAACACCGCGACACCGGACATCCGGGTGGACCCCGACACGTTCACCGTCACGGTGGACGGTGAGGCGATCGAGGCGGATCCGGTGAGCGAACTCCCGATGACCCAGCGCTACTTCCTGTTCTGAATGTTCTGATTCTGAGTGTTCTGACGGTTCTTACCACGGCTGTCACTGCGTATCCAGAGGCTTCCGGGCCCGATGAATGTAAACGCCACAGCGGTTCGGACACTGACTAACGCCGGGAGCGGCTACGGTGACGATTGAGGGCGATACCGCACGGGACGGCGGGACCGAGGACGTGGCTGGTCCGACYGGGCGATCCGGACGGCGGGCGACGCTGCTGGTCCTCGCGGACGGCCGGATGCCCACGGGAGGTCACGCCCACTCGGGCGGTGTTGAAGCAGCGGTGACGGACGGGAGTCTGGCGAACCTGTCCGACCTGGCGGCCTTCCTCGTCGGACGGCTCACCACGACCGGCCTGGTCGCCGCGGCCTTCGCGGCCGCAGCCTGCCGGGCCGGCACGCAGCCGGGTCCCGCGACGCGGGCGCCACACGCCGACCACGTCCCCACCRCATCCGTCACACCCGTCACCATCGTCACACCCACCACCATCGCCACCTTGGACGCCGAGCTCGACGCCCGGATGCCCTCCCCCGCCCAACGCGACGCGAGCCGGGCTCAGGGGCGCACGCTGCTGCGAGCGGGCCGGGCCGCCTGGCCCGTGCCGCCCGGTCCACGTGCACCGCACCACCCGTGCGCACTAGGCATGGTCGCCGCGGGCGCGGGCCTGCGTCCCTCGGACGCCGCCCTGGTCGCCGCCCACACCACGGTCACCGGACCCGCGACCGCCGCGACCCGCCTGATGGGGCTGGACCCCTTGGCCGTCACCGCCGTGCTCGCCCGGCTCGCCGACGAGGTCGAGGCGATCGCGCTGGCCGGCGCGGAGGCTTCCCGACGCCCGCCCCGGCTGCTGCCCGCCGTCACCGGTATCCGCCTCGATCTCCTGGCCGAACGGCACCGCACMACGGCGCTACGGATGTTCACATCCTGACCGGTGCCCGCCGACTCGTCGTCATCGGTCCCAGACCCGGCCCGTCGGCTACTCGCATGGTCGGCTACTCGGCCGATCGCGATCGCGCGGCGCCGGGTGGACCCGCGGGCGCCGGCCGATCCCGTCGCCCCCGGCTGGCACCATGGCAGCCATGAGACGGGGGGTCATCCTGGGCGGGGTCGCGGCCGGGCCGGAGGGCCCCCTCGTCACGGCCGCCCGAACGGGCCGCACGGCCGTACGGGCACGGGCCGTCATCCGGGTCGAATCGGCTCCGGACGGCACGGCGAGGCTCATCGAGTTGCGCTCCGACGTGCCGATCGTCCTGCGCCAGACCGGAGCATCCCCTGGTCGGACCAGGGCCCCGTCTACGGTGCCCGCGCTATCCGCGGACGCGCTGCCGACCGCGACGGTTCACCTGGTCAACGCGACCGCCGGACCGCTGGCGGGTGATGATCTGGGACTCGACATCTCCGTCGGCAGCGGGGTGCGCCTGGTGGTGCGTTCGGTGGCCGCGACGGTGGCCCTGCCCGGTCACGGGCCCGGGCCGTCCCGCTTCACCGTGTCGGCACGGGTGGCCCCGGGTGGCGCGCTGGACTTCGCGCCGGAGCCGACCGTCGCGGCGCGGGGCTCGGACCATCTCCTGGTGACCRATGTGCACTTGGCGACCACGGCCTGGCTACGGCTGCGCGAGGAGATCGTGCTGGGCCGATTCGGGGAGACGACCGGATCGATACGTAGCACCCTGCGGGTGGACATGGACGCCCATGCGGAGGTGGATCCGCCATCCGAACCGACCCCCCTGCTGCGCCAGGATCTCGTCCTCGGTCCCGAGATACCTGGCCTGACCGGACCAGCCCTCCTCGGCTCGGCTCGTGCCCTCGGGTCGCTCCTCGTCRCGGGGCCCGATCCGGTGGGCTCTCCGGCAGCCYGGCGGGAGTCCGTGCCGGCAAAGAGGGCGGAATCCGGCGCGCAAGCGGCCGTCGCGGACGGGGTGGCGCTGCTTCCCCTGGCTGGTCCGGGTTATCTCATCTCCGCCCTTGCCGAGAATGCGGTTACTCTCCGACGTCGTCTGGAACAAGGGCCGGCTCCTGCCACGGTCTGACTCGGACGGGCAGTCAGGCGCGGGTGCGGTGCCGTAGAGCCGATAGAACAGCGCGACCGCCTGTCCGGCGCGGGCCCGGCGGTTACTGTCGCGGTCCAAGCCGGAGGCCGACCCAGCAGGGCGACGATCTGCCTGTCGCGGATGGTGAGGCCGACCGCCAGCCGGTCCTGTTCGACTGTCCCGGCCGGGATGGATGACTCACTCACGCGACGGAGCGTTCCTAGCCACCGCCCTCTACCGACTCGGCCACGGCACCCCGTCCTAGCTCGGGACCACCGGCTAGGTCCGGGGCTGATCGGTCGATCCGCCCCGGACCGGCGGCGAGGCCGATGACGATGCGGGCCACCGCGTGGGAGTGGGCGTCKGTATGGACGTAGGCGTGGGGGAAGCCGGCBCCACGGCCGGCGCGGGGACCGCCGAGGATGTCGCCATTACCAGGGGTGTTGCGGGCACCGTGGACGAGGCGGATGGCAAAGCCGATSAGCCGCCGGCGGAGGCCGATGAGCCGCCGGAGTCGGGCGGCCCGGCCACCGAACCCTCACGCCGTTCACCCGGGCCGTTCGGATACTCGGGGGCGGCGGCCGGGGCACCGTGATCCTGGTAGGTACGTCCCTTCCAGGCCGCTCCCCGCCCGGCCCGCTTGAGCCGCGCCGAGTCCACCGTCATCGCGAGGTACAGCACGGCCACTCCGGGGAGCAGCAGGGCCAGCGGCAGCGGCTGACAATAGTAGCKGGTCATCGGCAGATAGGTGACAGTCATGATCAACCAAGCGATCCCACCGACGAGAGCCGTGGCGACGTCGCCGGTCACGATGCCCACGATGGTCGCGACCACTGGGATGACGAAGACCAGGCTCAGTCCCAACACGGTCCCGACCAGCAGCGACGGGGAGTGCCGCAACTGCGCATAGGCGCTGCGGGACACCATCTTCCACAGATCCGCGAGCCGCGGATACGGGCGCTGGCTGTGGACCTGCTCGGCGAGTCCGAGCCACGTCCGCCCGCCCGAGCGCTTGATGATCCGCGCGATCGCCACGTCGTCGATGACGGCGCCGCGCACCTCCGCCAGTCCACCGGCCGCCGCAAGGGCCTCCCGGCGGATCAGGGAGCATCCGCCGGCCGCGGCGGCCACCCGCGAACCCGGCCGGTTCGACCACCGGAACGGGTACAGCATCGCGAAGAAGTGCACGAAGGCCGGGACGATCAGACGCTCCCAGCCGGTCTGCACCCGTAGCACGGCCATCTGCGACACCATGTCCAGCTTCTGGGAGGTCGCCGACTCGACGAGCGCGGTCAGCGATCCCGGGCGGTGGGAGATGTCCGCGTCGGTGAGGAGCAGGAAGTCGACGTCGCCAGCGCACTCGATGCCCCGCCGCAGCGCCCACAGCTTCCCGGTCCAGCCAGTGGGGGGTTCGGTGGATGTGGTCATGGCCGGCGTCACGTTGGTCTCACCACGCGCGGCGGCCTGTTCCGCCAGGTCCCGGGCAACCTCCGTGGTCCCGTCGGTGGAACCGTCGTCCACCAGGATCAGCTGGACAGGACCGGGATAGTCCTGGGCAAGCAGCGTCGGAAGCGTCACGGGAAGCACGTCGGCCTCGTCCCGAGCCGGCACGACGATCGCCACACTGGGCCAAGCGGTCGGCGCCTGCCGGGATGGCAGGCGCTGATCGGTCCGCCAGAAGAACCCATGGCCGACGGTCAGGTAGAGCCAGGCGAGCAGAGAGGCAACGGCGACCCACAGCAGCACTGTCACAGAAAGTGATACTGCCACGGGCCCCTCAAGGGCGTGCGGGCGCCCTGGGTAATGCGGGGTTACAAGGCTTCCGTCCCGGTCTGGCCGAGCCGGTATGGAGATCTCCCCCCCGAAACTCTCCTGCCGCGCCACCATGAAATCCCAGGCCTCCGGCCGGCGGCGGGGTAGCCGACATGAGCATCGACGATGGTGCCCACCACGCCCCGCGGCAACAATGAGCACCTCCCGTAACCTCATGATCGACAGGGGTGATCGGAGATACCCGGCTGCAACCAGTTGAAAACGAAAAGTGATCGGCGATGCGCGACGAACGGCTGGCGAGGGCGCGACCAGGGGGCGAGGCAACAGCCACGGATCGGCGTCCGTCGGCGGTTGCGGGTGCATCGGAGCAGCTTCGTCACGACCAGGCCCGCTCGTGCCGGGACGGTAGTGGGTACAACGGCCTCGGCTACACCATAATCAAGGGGTGACACGAAGCCGTCGTACCGAGCAGACGGCTGACACCCGTCAGGCCCTGATCTCCGCCGCCCGCCGTCGGTTCGCCGAACAGGGGTTCGCCTCCACCGGCACCGAGGAGATCGTCGCCGACGCGCAGGTCACCCGCGKCGCGCTTTATCACCACTTCCGCGACAAGGCCGCACTGTTTCGCACCGTGATGGAACAGGTCGCGACGGAGGTGGCCGAACAGCTCGTCGCCGGTGAACTTGCCCGGGACGCGGARCTTCCCAGCGACGCCTGGACGCAGCTCCGGTCCGGGTTCCAGTCCCTGCTCGACATCTCCACCGCGGACAGCGACTTCCAGCGCATTGTCCTCGTCGACGGTCCGGCCGTGCTGGGCAACGACGCCTGGGATGCGCTCGTTGAGAAGCACGGCTACCGGCTGCTCTCSGAGTGGCTGGAGCGCGCGATGGCCGAGGACCGCATCGACCCGCTGCCAGTGGTCCCGCTGACCAGGCTGGTCGCCGCCCTGCTGTCGGAGGCGAGCATCTACACCGCCGGCGCCGCGGACCCGGACACCGCCCGCCTCGAGGTCGGCACCGTGCTCGACCGGCTGCTGCGCGGGCTCGGCCGCGGTGGCGATCTCGCCGAGCAGCCGCCGGTCAGTGCCGACGGCGGCGCCGGCTCCCGCGGGACCGCCGGCTAAGGCCGGCTGGCGTCGTCAACGCCAGCGAAACCCTGCTCCCGCCGGCCCTGCTCCCGCCGACGCGAGGCGGGGCGGCACAGACGACGACCGCCCCGACCGGGTGAACCCGGTCGGGGCGGCGACCTGCCGGCCGGACGACGTCACCTGACGGTGACGGTGGCGCCGTGAGCCGGCTCAGACCACGATGAGCCAGCTCAGACGCTGCGGGCCGCTCGGATGGACTCCTTGAGGGAACCCATGGTGGCCAGCACCGCGGAGGTCTCATAGCCGCAGTGCGCCATGCAGTTCGCGCACCGCGGGTCCTTGCCACGACCGTAGGCGTCCCAGTCGGTGGTCTCGACGAGCTCCTTGTAGGACGAGACGTACCCGTCACTCATCAGGTAGCAGGGCTTCTGCCAGCCGAAGAGCGAGTAGCTCGGGATGCCCCACGYGGTGCAGCTGAGCTCCCTCTTACCCTCCAGGAAGTCCAGGAAGACCGGCGAGTGGTTGAGCCGGAACTTCTTGCGCCGGCCGTCCGCGAAGACCTTCGAGAACATCTCGCGGGTCTCCTGGACCCCCAGGAAGTGCTCCTGGTCGGGCGCCTTCTCGTAGGCATAGCCGGGTGAGAGCTGGATCTGGTCGACCTTGAGGTCGTCGTTGAGGAACGTCAGGATGTCGATGACGTCCTGCGGGCTGTCGTTGTTGAAGAACGTCGAGTTGGACCCGACCCGGAAGCCCGCGGCCTTCGCCGCGTGGAAGGCACGGACGCACTCGTCGAACGTGCCCTCCTTCTCCACCACCGCGTCGTGCCGCTCACGCAGACCGTCGATGTGCAGGACGAAGGTGAAGTACGGCGACGGGGTGAAGTTCTTGAGCTTCTTCTGGAGCAGCAGCCCGTTCGTGCAGAGGATCACGAACTTCTTGCGCTTGACCAGCTGGTTCACGATCTCGTGGATCTGCGGGTGCATCAGCGGCTCRCCGCCCGCGATCGCGACCACCGGAGCACCGCATTCCTCCACCGCGGCCAAGGCGTCGTCGACGCTCATCCGCTGCTTGAGCACGGACGCCGGATGCTGGATCTTGCCACATCCAGTGCAGGACAGGTTGCAGGCAAACAGCGGCTCCAGCTCCAGTACGAGCGGGAAGTGCTTGCGACGAAGCAGCTTCTGCTTCGCCAGGTAGGTCCCAATCCGGAGCTGGTACCGCCACTCGACCGCCACGGCTGGYCCCCTCTCGTTAGGTCACCAGTGGATGAGCGATGATCTCTGCATTGACCATACAGCGTGTACGTACAGACTGCATGTGGATCGTCCGATGAACTGCCCCACAAGGGTGTCCGTTAGCCGACCCCGCCGAGTTGCGGACACCGGGAAGACAAGGCCGGGACAGYGCGGACACGGGTTCGGGACAGTCCACGGACGATGTCGGGCCAGCAGCCCGACGACGTGCCCGTGGTCGCATCCGGCCCGGCCGAGCGTCGGGTCGGGTCTCCGGCCAGGCCGCGGAATCAGGCCATGGGATCAGGCCATGGGATCAGGCCGTCTCACCCATGATCAGACAGGTGCTRCTGGCGGTGGCCACGACCTTGCCCTGGTCATCCCGGACGTCTCCCTCAGCGAAAGCCACCCGCCGTCCCGGCCTGGTCACCCAGCCGTGCGCGGTKAGCCGGCTCGGCCGGCCGACGACGACGCGTACCGGCCGCAGGTAATTAACCTTGATCTCGATGGAGGTATACGCCACCGCGGCCGCCAGCGTGGAGTGCACCGCGCAGGCAGTCGCGGTGTCCAGGATCGTGCAGACCAGGCCACCGTGGACGAGGCCGATCGGGTTGTAGGCCGACTCGTCCGGCAGACAGGTGAAGACAACGTCTCCCGGCGCGACCTCGACCGGCCGGAAGTCGAACAGGCGGGAGATCGGGGGCGGCGGAATGCGCCCGTCACGCATCGCGGACAGGAACTCCAACCCGCTCAGCGACGCCGCCGCCGCGGCGACCGGCAGCGGGTCGTGCCAGGTGATCGTCTTGCTCCGCGGCTCGCCCCAGGCAGCCGGGTCGTGCGGGTGGCCTGAGGCGGATTCGGGCCGMGCGGATTCGGGCTCAGTCGTGGTCATGCCCGCAGCCTAGACTGGCTGCATTCAGGATACGTACCCAGTATCGATAGGATGCACCGATGCAGGAATCGTCCGACGGCCCGCGGGCCTGTCCGATCGCGCGGACGCTGGAGGTCGTGGGTGAGCSCTGGTCCCTGCTGGTCATCCGGGAGATCACGCTGGGGGTCCACCGCTTCGAGGGCATCCGGGCCGGCACCGGGGCGCCCCGAGCCGTGCTGGTCGAGCGGCTGCGGGCGCTGGAGCGCGCGGGGGTGCTGGAGCGTCAGCCGTACCAGGAGGCGGGCGCCCGGTCCCGGCACGAGTACCGGCTGACGTCCTCCGGCCGGGACCTAGCACCGGTCCTGCTGGCCCTGCGCCGGTGGGGTGAGCGGCACGCCGCACCGACCCGGCCGCCCGCGGCCGATCGCGGCGCCGCATCCGGCTGAACCGAACCCCACCGTGTCGCCCGGGCGACGCCACCGGCTTCGCCCTCGCCGGGCCGCACCTCGGGACCGCCCGGGAGCCGGGCGCACTATGGCCCTGGAACGGGCGCCGGGGCCGGTCGGCGCAGTTCCTTGGGCAGGTGGAAGGCGAGCGTCTCGGTGCCGACGGAACGCACCGAGACGTCCGTCGCGCCGAGACCCGACAACGCGGTCAGGAGCTCGTTGACGAGGGACGGCGGGGCCGAGGCGCCGGCCGAGATGCCGATCGTGTCCACGCCGGCAAGCCAGGACAGATGCACGTCCCCGACGTCCCCGACCAGATGCGCCTCGACGCCGTCGCGCCTGCTCACCTCGACGAGCCGCACGGAGTTCGCGCTGTTGGCCGAGCCGACGACGAGGACGAGCTGGGCCTCCTCGGCAACCTTGCGGACCGCGTTCTGCCGGTTCGAGGTCGCGTAGCAGATATCGGTGGAGCCCGGCCCGACGATCGCCGGGAACCGCTCCGTCAACGCGTCGACGACCTCCGCGGCCTCGTCCAGGGCCAGCGTGGTCTGCATGAGGTAGGTAACGCGCTCGGGATCGGGAACGTCGAGGGAGCCGACGTCGGCCGAGGACTCGACCAGCGTGATGCGGCCGGGCGCCTCGCCGAGGGTTCCGTCCACCTCCTCGTGGCCGGAATGGCCGATGAGCAGCACGGTGTCCCCGCGGGCGGTGAACCGGCGGGCCTCGGTGTGCACCTTCTCCACCAGCGGACAGGTGGCGTCGATAACGGACAGGCCGCGCTCGCCCGCCTGGTCCCAGACGGCCGGGGCCACTCCGTGCGCGGAGAAGACGACCGTCGAGCCGCCGGGCACCTCGTCGAGCTCCTCGACGAAGATCGCTCCACGGCTGGCCAGGTCGGCTACCACGTGGGCGTTGTGCACGATCTGCTTACGGACGTAGACCGGCGCGCCGTAGATCTCCAGGGCGCGCTCGACGACCTCGATCGCCCGTTCGACGCCGGCGCAGAACGCCCGCGGCTCGGCGAGCAGAACCTGGCGACGGCCGACCGCGGCGGCCCACGCCTCGATGGGGCGCCCGAGCGGACGCATCGTGCGCAGACCACGGATTCCGCGGCGGGCCAGGTCGATACGTCCCAGCGGCTGCGCCGCCGTGTCGACGATGACGCGGACGGCGGCGAACGGCACGTCGCCGACTCCCGCCGCCAGCTCCGCGGACTCCATGTCGACGGCAAGGGCCCCGGTCGCGGCGAGTTCCGCGCGGGCCGTGCCGCCGACGAGCCGCGGCACGGTGACGATCGGGCCGACGTGCACGGTGAGCCCGAGCCGGCGCAGGTCGCCGGCCAGCAGGGGCGCGGCCGCGCAACGGCCGGCGACGGTGCCGTCGGCGTTGCGGATCTCGCTGGCCACGACGACGTCACCGGGCTCGATCCCGGCCGCCAGTCCCCCGGAGAGACCGACGAGGGCGACGGCGTCCGGGCCTGTGTCGCGCACCAGCCGGGCGGCCTTGCGCGCCCGTTCCGGACCCATGCCGGTGCGCACGATGACGGTGTCCGCGCTGAGGCCCGACCGACCGGCGGCCATTGCCTCGACCCGCAGGGCCGCCGCGACGACCAGCCGCGCCCGACCGCGCACGGGGGTTGGCTCCTGCTCCGGGACGACCGCCGCGGCCGGCCGGTGGACCGACGCCGGGAGCGCGGCCGACGGCAGGGACGGCGACGACGACTCCTGCGCCGGGATCTCGGTGGGGGAGGCCGGAACGGTCCTGATCCCGGCACCCGCGGCCGCGGCGACGGCCCTCTGAGCCGCGCTCGTCGTGGCGGCGGACGCGCCGTCCCCGGCGGACGCGCCGTCCCCGACGTCCCCTGCGCCCCCGGCGTTCCCGTCGCCGCCGGCCGCGGATGCGAAGATGTTCATGGCGTGGCCACCCCGGTGAGGGTCACGTACCGACCGAGCGCGGTCAGCGGGAAGACCAGCCGGTACAGGTGGTAGTTGAGGTAGAAGTCACCGGGGAAACCGGTTCCGGTGAACTGGGGCTCGTCCCAGGTCCCATCCGGCCGCTGGGTCTCGCACAGCCAGCGCACTCCCCGTTTGACGGCCTTGCTGTGCGGGTCGACAGCCAGCAGCGCGAGCAGGGCCCAGGCGGTCTGCGAGGCGGTGARCTCACCCCGACCGATCCAGGCCGGATCGTCGTAGGAGCGTGGGTCCTCACCCCATCCACCGTCGGGCGACTGGTGCTCCAGCAGCCAGCGCACCGCGGCTGTGATCGCCGGGTGGTCGRCGGGAACGCCGGCGGCGATCAGCGCCGGAACCACGGCGCCGGTGCCGTAGACGTGGTTGATCCCCCACCGGCCGAACCAGGAGCCGCCCGGTTCCTGGTTGTCCAGCAGCCATTGCACCGCCCGCCGGGTGATCGGGTGGTCGGAACGGCCGAGGTCGGCCAGCATCTCCACGATGTGGGCGGTGACGTCCGCCGACGGCGGGTCGACAACCTCGCCGAAGTCGCAGAACGGGATCTTCGCTGTCAGCGTCCGCACGTTGTCGGCGTCGAAGGCACCCCAGGCCCCGTCCGACGACCGCATGCCGACGCTCCAGTCGACCCCACGGGCCGCGGCCGCGCGCATCGCCCCGGCCAGCTGCGGGTCGACCGCCGCGAGGCCGCGGGAGGCGCGGTCACGCGCGGCCGGCGAGAGCTCGGCGGTGCCGCCCGGGGTGACGCTGCCACTCGGGGTGACGGTGCCACCCGGGGTGACATGGCTGCCACCGAGCAGGCGACGCAGCGCCAACACGACCTCGGCGGTGTCGTCGGTATCCGGGTAGAAGTCGTTGTCGAACTCGAACGCCCAGCCGCCAGGGGCGAGCGCCGGACGGCGGACCGCCCAGTCCCCGGCCACCCTGACCTCTTCGTCGACCAGCCAGCGGCCGGCCCGCACCATCGCGGGATGGTCGGCGGGGACGCCGGCGTCCGAGAGCGCGACCACCGCGAGCGCGGTGTCCCAGACCGGCGACTGGCATGCCTCGATCTGGGCGGTCGGCCCCTCCGGGGTCTCGCGCCGGATGATGTAGCGTTCCATTCCCCGGAACGCCGTGGCGATCACCGGGTGGTTGAGGGGGTATCCCATGAGATGCAGCGCCATGACGGAGTAGATCCACGGCGGCTKGATGCCCCCCCAGCACCCGTCGGCCTCCTGGCGGGCGACGACCCACTCGGTGGCCCGGCGCAGCGCCAGGGTGCGCAGCACCTTGATCGGCCGGCGCTCATAGCGGTGCAGGATCGCGTCCAACCGCTCGAAGGCGCCTTCCCAGCTGTGCAGCGGGGCCGGCTTCGGCGGCGTCACGGGTGCCGCGACCTTGATCTCGTCGATGCTGAAGCCGAGGTCGCGCACGGGCCGGAGCGACCCGACGATCGTCAACGCGACGATCGTCTGGCGGGCCCAACAGCCGAAGTCGTAGACGTTCAGCGGGAACCAGGACGGCAGGAAGATCAGTTCCGGCGGCAGGACGGGCACGTCGTCCCAGGACCACTCGCCGAAGGTCGCCAGCCAGATGCGGGTGAACACCCGGGCGGCCGCCACCCCGCCCTGGGAGCGGATGAGCGCGGCCGCCGCCGCCATGTGCGGGGCGTCGGGCTCGTCACCGGCCAGACGCAGGGCGATGTACGCCTCGACCGTGGTGGACAGCTCGGCCGGTCCGCCGTAGTACGTGGCCCAGCCGCCGTCCGCGAGTTGCTGGGACCGCACCCACCGGGCGATCGGCTCGGTCTCCTCCTCGGTGCGGATGCCGAGGAACTGCTTCATKAACAGGTGTTCGGCGTCGATCGTGACGTTCGTCTCGAGGTCGCCCTTCCACCAGCCCTCCTCGGACTGCAGCCCGAGGAGGTGGTCCCGAGCCTGGTTGGCCGCGGTCATCGCCGCGGCCAGGTCCGGATCGACCGAGGTCTGCGTCGTGGGCGGGGTGCCGTCGGCGGTCGCCGCGCCACCGCCGGACACACCACCGCCGGACACACCACCGCCGGACAGCGGTGGCGAGGACCGGGAGATCCCGTAAGCGTCGGGCGTGGCGGGCGCGGGAATGTTAACGCGCTTCGAGCTCTTCGCGGCCTTTGGAGCAGCCGGGGACGGGTCCGAGGTCAGGCTCATCGACGACTCCCCTCGTCGTACATGCGATGGTCATGAAGACGATCAACGTGCTGATCGCCGGGCCGGGCGGGAACGGCGACTGCACTCACCCGTCGTCTCCTCAGCGGTCTCGTTCGGTCACGAAGCGCGCGAGGGCCAGCAGTTCCGCCTCGATCTCGGCGGGCATCGACAGCGAGCGGAGCACGTTCTCGCAGGCCTTCAGCTGGCCGTCGGCCTCGGCGGTGGTCCAGTCCCGCCCGCCGGCCCGCTCGATCAGGTCCGCGATGTGCGTCAGCTCCGCCTCGGTGGACTCCCCGGTGCCGGTGAGGAACGCCCGCAGCTCCTCGGCCGCGGCTCCGCCGGCCTCCAGGGCCACCACGACCGGCACCGACTTCTTGCGGGAACGCAGGTCCGACAACACCGGCTTGCCGGTCACCGAGGGATCACCCCAGATACCAAGCAGGTCGTCGATGAGCTGGAACGCGGTGCCGAGCCGGGAGCCGTACTCGGCGAGGGCGTTGACCATGTCGTCACCGGCCCCGGCGAGCACGGCGCCGAGGGAGGCCGAGCAGGCCAGCAGCGCGCCGGTCTTGCCGTCCTCCATGTGCAGCGTCTCGGCGACGCTGACGTCCGACCGTTTCTCGAACATCAGGTCCTCGGCCTGGCCACGGACGAGGTCCTGGACGCCCGCGCCCAGGATCAGCGCCGCACGACGGCCGGGCTCCCCCTCGACCTCCAGCAGGACCTGGGTCGCGAGGCCGAGCAGCGCGTCCCCGGCGAGGATCGCGCCGTCGGCACCGAAGATCGTCCAGGCCGTGGGCCGGTGGYGGCGCTCGGTGTCGCCGTCCATAAGATCGTCGTGCAGCAGCGAGAAGTCGTGCACCAGCTCGACGGCGACCGCTGCCGGCAGCCCGGTCTCCGCCGGGGCGCCGGCGGCCTGCGCCGACAGCAGCGCCAGCGCCGGGCGTACCAGCTTGCCCCCGCCGCCGGACRGTGGCGCGCCCTCGGCGTCGACCCAGCCGCGGTGGTAGGCGACGACGTGACGAAGTCGTGGGTGGAGCCGATCCACCGTGGCGCGCAAGGCAGGCACGGTGAGGGTCCGCCCACGCTCGATCGCATCCGGAACCGTCATGGTCATACCGGGAATCCCCCTGTGGATGTGTGCCTTGGCTGGCCGGACGGAAGCGGCCGGACGACCGCCGCCGATCCGGCGGGAACCGCGTTGTCCCCTCGTGGATCCTGTGGATCCCGCACCTGCGCGGCCGTGGCGCCGCCGCCCGGTGCGCTCACCGATTCAGTGCCTACCGGTACCGACTCACCCACCTGCTCGGGGAGCCGTCCGTCCGTCCTTCGGGCCTGCGGGCCCGGCCCGCGTGGCTCGTTGACGTCGACCCCCATACCGGCCAGGTTCTCACGGACAGCAGTGAGTCCGCTACGCACGGCCGACTCCATGGTCGCCGGCCATCCGGTGTCGGTCCAGGTTCCGGCCAGGGCGAAGCCGGTCAGGCCGGTCGACGCGCCCGGACGCAACGCGAGCGAACCGGGCACCTGCCGGAAGGTCGCCGTACGTTCCCGAGTGACGAAAACCTCCAGTGGCCCGGCCGCCCGCGCGGCCGGGAACAGCCGGGCCATCTCCTCGACGAACAGGGTCCGCAGCTCGTTCGCCGGACGATCGACCCATGGCTCCGCCGCGGACTGCGACAGCGCCAGGTACTGGGCACCGGGCGGGCCGGCAGCGGCGAGCCCGGAGGAGACCGTGCGATCGAAGATCCATTGAATGGGCGAGTCGACCACGGCCAGGAACGGACCGTCGATCACCGGTCGAGGATAGATCATGTGCACGTTGATGATCGGCGAGTCGCCGAGCTCACGCAGCCGGGCCGCCTCGGGTTCGGCGCCGGCTGGCAGAAGGGACGCGGCGGCGGGCGGCGGCACCGCGAGCACGACCGCGTCCGCCCGCAGCACGCCGCGGTCGTCGGTGCCGGGCACCGCCGCGCCGCGACCGGTCCCGCCCGCGGTGACGGCCAGTTCCCATCCGCTGCCCGCGGCGGTGATGGACCGGACCTTCACCCCGGTGCGCACGTCGGCGCCGGCCGCGGTGAGCGTCTCCATCGCCGCGTCGCCGTGCAGTCGGGACAGGGGGACCTCGGCCCAGCCGAGGTCCCCGGCGGCGGCGCCCTCCAGCAGACCGGTCCGCACGACCTTGGCTGCGAGGCCGAGGGAGGCGTCGGCGGCGGGCACGTTCAGCGTCGCGACCGTCAGCAGTTCCCACAACGCCTTCGTCGCCGCGGGGCCCTGGCCGTGGGTGGACAACCAGGTGCCGAACGACTGCTCGTCCACCGCCGGGGAGCGCTGGTCGAGCCGCCCGAGCTGAAACGCCGCGAGCCCGGCCCGCAGCCGTTCGGCGATCGGCAGCGCCTGGTACCCCAGCAACGCCGGGGCCAGGTGCAGTGGCGCCGGCAGCGGGACCCTCGTCCGGCGCAGCCGGGTCCGGGTCAACGAGTCGCCGAGCAGCACCGGCACGTCCAGCCGGGACTGCAGGGTGGTCAGGTGTTCGACGCCGAGTCGCTGCAGCAGCCCACGGTAGGCCGTGCAGCACCGCATGAACACGTGCTGGCCGGTGTCGATCCACAGCTGCCCGCGCCGGAACGACGTCGTCGCCCCGCCGAGGCGGGGACGTGCCTCCAGCAGGGTCACGCGGGCCCCGCTGTCCACGGCCAGCAGCGCCGCGGCCATGCCCGCGAGCCCGCCGCCGACGACGGCGAGATGCGGGCGTTCGTCCGTCCGCCCGGCGGGCCGCGTCCCCCATGCCGGCGCGACGTCCGCACCGGCACCCGTGGTCATGCCGCCCTCATCTCGGGCCGCCCCGCGAGGCTGCGGGCGGCGACGACCGCCTTCTCCCAGCCGGGCAGCGCCAGCCGACGATCGAGCACCGCGGACGGATCGGTCTTGATCCGCCGGTTGAGCCGCAGGTAGATGCCGGCCATCGCCCCACAACAGGCCGCGCTGCGCCGGTCGAGCAGGTCGAGCAGGACGAGCCCACGCCCATACCACTCCTCCGCTCGCTGCGCCGACGTCCGCAGGTACGCGATGAGCGCGTCGGGGGGGCCGCCGAGGCGACCGGTCGCGTCCACCTCGAGTTCGACGCCGGCGGCCTTCAGCTCCTGGCGCGGCAGGTAGATCCGGCCGCCGAGCAGGTCCTCGCGCACGTCCCGGAGGATGTTCGTCTGCTGGAGTGCGACCCCGAGGGCGTCCGCGACCCCCGAGGCGTCGCGGTGGGAGGTGGCCCGCTCGCTGCCAAAGATGCCGAGCGAGAGACGCCCGATCGTCCCGGCGACCAGGCGGCAGTAGCCGACGAGATCGTCGAACGTGTCGTAGGTGGTGCCGCGCACGTCACTCTCGACCCCGTCGGYGAGTTCGATGAACGCCTCCAACGGGATCGGGAACCGGCGGGCGGCGTCGGCGAGGGCGACGAAGACCGGATCATCGGAGCTGTTCGTCCCCAGCTCCTCGACCTCCGCGCGGACCTGCGCCAGCCCGGCGAACTTCGCCTCCTCGGGAAGATCGCCGTCGCCGATGTCGTCGAGGCGGCGGGCGAGCGCGTAGACGGCGCTCAGCGCCCCCCGCTTCTCGGCCGGCAGCAGGCGAATGCCGTAGGAGAAGTTGCGTGCCGCCTCCTTGGTCACGGCCTCGCAGGCGGCATACGCCTCCGCCACGGTCGGCCGGCCCGCGGGGAACTGCGCCGCGGTACTCATCGAACCTCACCCATCTCCGGAAGAACGGACTGTGCTGCGGGGACGCCGGCCTGGGTACTCGTCGCGGCGGTGCCGCCGTGGGCTGTGGAACCGGAACCGGAACCGGAACCCGAACCGGAACCCGGCCAGGCCCCGGCCGCGCTGGTCGCGGTGGCGACGGCGGCCGCCGTGTGCGCCACCGCCGACGCTCCGGGAGCCAGCGACCGGGCCAGCGCCGCCAGCGCGAACTCGGCGACCCGTGGCTTCGTCGCCTTCGGTGGCCCACCGAGYACGTCGTAGTCGGCGCGCCGGATCGCGTCCAACGCCGCCCGGCCCCCGCCCACGAAACCGGCCAGGGCCAGCCGCAGCCGCCCGGGCACCATCGACACCAGGGGAGCGCCCTGGTCGATCACCGTACGGGCCCGAGCGACCTCGAAGGCCATCAGATGGCGCACGGCCGGACTCGCGACGGAAGCCCGCAGATCGGCCTCGGTCACCCCGAAGGTGTCCAGATCCTCCAGCGGCAGGTAGATCCGGCCGGCGGCGAGGTCCTCGGCCACGTCCTGCCAGTGCTCGGCGAGCTGCAAGGCGGTGCACACCCGGTCCGACAGCACGACCCGGTCGGGGGTCGCCAGCCCGAAGACGCCCAGCACCATCCGTCCGATCGGATCGGCCGAGAGCGTGCAGTAGCGGACCAGGTCGTCGAAGGTCTCGTAACGGGTGACCCGCTGGTCCTGCCGGTTGGCCTCGACGAGGCGCTGGAACGGTTCGGCGGGCAGGTCACAGTCCCGCACGGTCCGCGCGAGCAGGCGCAGGACCGGCAGCTCCGGCTGCCCACCTGTCCAGATCACCTCGAGGTCCGCCGACAACCGGTCGAGCAGGGCGAGCCGGTCGCCGGCCGCCTCGTCGCCGAGGTTGTCGACGAGCCGGCTGAAGGCGTACAACGCGTTGAAGTGGAAACGAACCGCCGCGGGCAGAACGAACGGCGAGACCGGGAAGTTCTCCGCCGGGGCGGCGCGCAGCAGCTGCTCGGCGGGAGTTGCCAGGCCCGTCGCGGCCGRCTGGGCAGGCGTGCGTGATGGGCTGGTTCGGGCGTCGATGGCTGTCATACGCCTCTCCTTCGATGGCGGTCTGCACTACGGACGCGGTCGGGTCGGATCCCGCATCCCCGGATGCCACGACCGGCGCGGACGTACCCGCAGAGCCCGGGTTCGGAAGGCTCTTCGGAAGGCTCCGCGGTGGGGGTGGCTGCCCGGGTCTCGCCGAGGCGATCAGGATGCGGATCGCACCGGGTGGTCATGGGCACGATCAGCGCGGGCCGGTACGGGAGATGGGCCGGCCCTGGGCCGGTATCGGGATGAGCTCCGCCTGGCCGGCCCCCTTCGGTTGGTCCTCACAGGTCCGTGGGCGGAATGATGCTCCGGCGGCACCACCTGGGCGGCCTGCGGCCGGTGGCCGCCCGTCGGCCGCGGCACTCTCATCGTCGGTGTCGCTCACCCCCAGGGCCGGTCGGAGAGCCGGAAGCGGCCGGGTAGACCACGCCGCGGATCATCCGAAGACACCCGCCAGCCTGCGGTAGACCGACGGGATCGCACCGTGGACCCRCACCGCGCCGAGTAACCAGCGTGGCACCCAGATCTCAGCGTCGCCGCGTCCGGTGGCCGCCAGCATGCGCTGCGCGACAAGCCCGGCCGGTATGGGCCGGGGCCAGCGACGGACGTAGGGCGCGCCACGGCGGTGGAAAAATGGTGTGTCGACGACACCAGGTAGACACAGGGTCACCGTCACACCGCGACCGGCAACCTCGGACCGCAACGCGTCGGCGAAACCGAGCAGAGCGGCCTTGGTTGCGGAATAGGCGACCTCACCGCGCACTCCCAGCGCGCCGGCGATGCTGCCCACCAGCAGGATGCGCCCCTGGCCGCGGTCGAGCATGGCCGGCAACATGGCCCGGACCAGCATCATCGGCGACAGCACGTTGACCGTGACCAGCTCCGCGATCGCGGCCGGGGACATTACCTCGAACGGGCCCGCCGCCCCGAGGCCTGCCGAGCACACCAGCAGGTCGACCTCGCCGAGAAGCTCGGTCGCCCGGGAGGAGACCATCAGTTCCGAGCCGGGACTAGACAGGTCGACCGCGATCCGGTGCCCCTCGGTCGCCGCGGCCACCTCGTCAAGCGCGGCCCCGTTGCGACCGACCAGCAGCGACCGGCATCGGTCCGCGGCCAGCAGCAGCGCGGCCTCCCGGCCGATACCGCTGGATGCTCCCGTGATGACGGCGGTCCGGGGCGGCCAGGTCGAGACGACCGAGCCGGCCCGTAGGGCCAGCCCGGTGAGAGATGTAGACACTCCGTTACCGAAAGCGGGGCGAGACCGGGTGCTCACGACACACCGCTTCCGGTCATTCCCCTCACGCCGTTCTCCCCCGCGGGCACTGGTTGCACGTCACCTACAACTTTCCCTACTCGTCGCCCCGCGTTGCGAGGTGGTCCGACCGAAGGTGATTCGGTGTGGTCCGCTGGCACGAACTCRCCGGCCKGATCGTTGCGTCGGCCACCCTGGCGGGCGGCACCGATCCGAACAGCCACTGCTCATCTCATCAACGCCGGGCTCCGGATCCGCGGCGCGTTGGTAACTCCGCGCCACCGGGCTCACGACTGCCACCATTCCACCGTCCCGTCGCCGGATCGTCCATGGTCAGATGGGCGACATCGGACGGCGGGGGCCTAGCGCGACTCCRGACTCCCTATCACACTCCCTCATCCCGACCGTCCGGCGTCGCCCGATATGACAGCGGTCCGATCGATTCGGAATCTGCTCTCGGAGACCTTCTTCCGGGGACTTCGAACTGGCTCCACATCGACGACTGGGTATTGCGGACTATTTACAACCGCATTGCCTCCGGAGGAAGGACGCGCCGACGACACCTTGCCGACTCGATGCCGGTACACGGCGTCAGGGTCATGGTCGGCCTGCTCCGACGCCAACACCCTCCCGTCAGTCCGATCCGGTCACCACAGGATCACCGGTCGCGACGGAGGCAAAGCCGCCGAGACCTACCTCCGGCGGCAGATGTGTCGACCCGTCCGCGGCGTGCGCCGGACAGGCGGAAGGCTCATCATCCAAACGCTGATCCATCCTCCACACGCGACCACCCTACCGCCCCAGACAAACAAGAGCGAAAGCGGCATTTGCCACGACCAAATAGACGGACCACCATCTACGAACGTCTGAAGAGTGAGATGAGGCACATGAACCGCGAAGGTGGGTGGATACGAAGGGGTGATGCACCGGATCGCTCACGGTCCGGCGCATACAGTCGTCAGTGGAGCCGGACGGAGGCCAGGTCCGGCGCGGGAGACCGGTGAGGCGCCGCGGCCTCCCGGCACGCGGGACGTTCTTCGTGCGCCGGGCAGGATGTCTCGACCGGACCCGCGTCGGCGACCGGAGCATCCCGTGACCCGGTCAGGTCAGCACCGGAGGGAGACCTGTCACTTTCATGCCCCTCATCACCCACCGCGCCGCAGCCGCCGGAACCAGCGGCGGAGACGGAGACGGAGTCGGCGGGATCGTCACCGAGAGCGGCGAGGGCGGCAGCCACGATCTCCCCCTGCTCCGCGGCGGAGACCAGCGGGGTGAATGTCCTCGATACCTGCGAGACAAGGACCCGGATGCGCTCGGAGCAGGTGACCGCCTCGCCCGCGCCGCTGCGGCGCTCCTCGTCGGCGCTGGTGGACTGCCTGGCGGCGGCCTGGGCACGTTCGATCGCCATCCCGATGATCCCCCCCCGCAGGGATCCGACCGCGCAGTACGCGCGCAGCAACCCGAGATGGGTGGGAGCCGGCCCCGCGAGCCCGTGCACGAGGGCCTGCTGCAGGGACAGTATGTCGCTCTTGCCGATCTTACGGTGAATCACCGAAGGGTCGTCGGCGAAGACGAGCAGCACGCCACCGGGGCCCGCCAGCGCCTCGACGAATCGCTCGATGATGATCCGGGGGGGCGGCGGCGGGGACTGCCGAACGAGATCGACAAGTCGACCCAACTCGGACACGAAGGGCTCCAGCAGAGCGTCGAGGATCGACTCCTTCGACGGAAAGTGGTAATAGAGCGCCGCCTTCGTCACTCCCAGCCGCTCGGAGATGTCCCGCACCGAGGTGCCGGCATACCCCTGTTCGCTGAAGAGGCTCATGGCGGCGGCGAGGATCCGCGATCTGGTATCGCCCCGTGGATCGAGCGATGCCGGATCGGGCGATGTCGGCTCGGTCATGGCGGCCATACACCCCCCCGATCGAGTCCGCGACGGATGTTACCCTCAACTCTACCTACTGAACGACCGGTAAGTTTCTCGGTAGCAATCAGCAGCAAATCGTCAGCATGACGTCGCAGGTAGCGACACCACCGATCACCAACGCCCGAGGGGAAACCGTGGCCTCGCTCGCCCGCTGGTGCTTCCGGCACCGTCGGCTCGTCCTGTTCCTGTGGATCGTCGCGCTGCTCGGGCTCGGCGGCATCAGCCAGGTGGCCGGAAGTAGTTACAAGGACGCCTTCTCCCTGCCCGGCACCGATTCGCAGAAGGCCATCGACCTCCTGCAACGCGACTTCCCGGCGGCGTCGGGAGACAGCGCCACCATCGTGCTGCACAGTGACAAGACTCGTATCACCAACCGTGCCATCTCCGATCGGGCCAGCGAGATGCTCGGCGAGCTCRCCAAGGTCCCGCACGTCACCGGGATCACGAGCCCATACGGGCCGCGGGGCGCCGCCCAGATCAGCAAGGACGGGCACACGGCCTTCGCGACCGTCGACTTCGACCTGCAGGGCATCGAGCTGCCCAAGGACGACATCCAGCGGTTCGTCGACACCGCTCGAGGCTACGGCGGCGACGACCTGCAGGTGGAGGCGACCGGTCAGATCGTCTCGATCATCGAGCAGCAGCAGCAAAGCTACAGCGAGCTGATCGGCATCATCGCCGCGGCGATCATCCTCTTCGTCGCCTTCGGCTCGTTGCTGGCCGTCACTCTGCCCCTGATCACCGCCATCATGGCCCTCGGGGTCGGCAGCATCCTGATCATCCTGCTCTCCCACATCCTCACGATCGCCGAGTTCAGCCCGGTCCTCGCGACCTTGATCGGACTGGGCGTCGGCATCGACTACGCCCTGTTCATCGTCAACCGGCACCGCATCGGCCTACGCGCAGGCAAGAGCCCGGAGGAGGCCACGGTCACYGCGGTCAACACCTCCGGGCGCGCCGTGCTCTTCGCCGGCATGACCGTCTGCATCGCGCTGCTCGGCATGTTCGCGCTCGGCGTGAGCTTCCTCTACGGCGTGGCGATCTCGGCGGCGGTAGCCGTGGCGATGACGATGACCGCGGCCGTCACCCTGCTGCCGGCCCTGCTCGGCTTCTACGGCATGAAGGTGCTCAACCGGCGCGACCGGCGCAGGCTGGCTGAGGAGGGCCYGGTGCACGAAAGCACCTCGGGCTTCTGGTGGCACTGGGCGAAGCGGCTGGAGGGGCGGCCCCAGTTGTTCGCGGTGGTCAGCGCGGTGGTCATCGCCGTCATCGCGATCCCGTTCCTCTCGCTGCGGCTCGGCTCGTCCGACCTCGGCAACGGCGACACCGCCAAGACCACCAAGCGCGGCTACGACCTGCTGGCCGAGGGCTTCGGACCGGGGTTCAACGGTCCGTTCAGCATCGTCGCCGAGATCCATTCGCCGCAGGACACGGCAAGCCTCCGCGCTGTGGTGGCGGCGGCCCGCGCGACACCAGGCGTCGCCTCCGTCTCGGCCCCGCGGCCGAGCCCAAACGGGCAGGCGGCGATCGCCACCCTGTACCCGACGACGAGCCCGCAGGCCGAGGCGACCTCGAAGCTGCTCAACCAGCTGCGCGACCACGTGATCCCGCAGGCGAACCAGGCCGGCACCGGCATCTACGTCGGCGGCATCACGGCCACCTTCGAGGACTTCTCCAGCACGCTGTCGGGCAAGCTGCCGCTGTTCATCGGGATCGTGGTTCTCCTCGCCTTCCTGCTGCTGGTAGCGGTGTTCCGCAGCCTGCTGGTCCCGTTGACCGCCTCGCTGATGAACCTGCTCGCGGTCGGGGCGRCCTTCGGCGTGGTCGTCGCGGTGTTCCAGTGGGGCTGGGGCGCATCGCTGTTCARCATCAGCGGCGGCCCGGTCGAGGCGTTCATCCCGGTGATCCTCTTCGCGATCCTGTTCGGCCTGTCCATGGACTACGAGGTGTTCCTGGTCAGCCGGATGCACGAGGAGTGGACCGCGCGCCGGGACAACCGGATCGCCGTCTCGCTCGGCCAGGCCGAGACCGGCCGGGTCATCTCCGCGGCTGGCGCGATCATGATCCTGGTCTTCGCCTCGTTCATCCTCGGTGACGAACGAGTGATCAAGCTGATGGGCCTCGGGCTCTCGACGGCGATCCTCATCGACGCCTTCATCATCCGGACCGTGCTGGTGCCCTCGCTGATGCACATCTTCGGCACGGCGAACTGGTGGGTGCCGGCCTGGCTCGACCGGGTCCTGCCGCGGATCTCCGTCGAGTCCGCCGAGGATCTGGAGGAGATCCGGCACACCCCGCTGCCCGAGGACGCCGTCGCGGGCCGTCCCGCGGCCGGGGGGCCGGTCCGCCCGCTTCCCGGGCAGGCAGCCCGCGAGGAGCGGAGCTCACGCACCGGCGAGCCCATGCGCTGATCTTCACGGGACCACCCGAAACACTGCGGGACCACCCGAACAGTGACAGCCCGCGGGGCGTCCGCCTGGCCGGCGGGCGCCCCGCGGCGCTTGGCCTGCCGGGATCGGCCAGGATGGTGAGCCGGCCGAGGACACGTTCGTCGCCATCGAAGGAACCACGAGCGCGACCGCGACGGTACTGGGCACGTTGTTCCCCTGTGCCCGGGCCCGGTTGGGGGCGTGGGTGCGCAACCGTCACGCCAAACCGGCGGTGCGCCGGATCCTCACCGAGACGCCGGCGGTCATGCCTCCATCACCTCGTTCGCCAAGCTGGACATCATCACCGCACCACATGCGGGTGGCCCCGCGAGCACCTGAGCCGCGCCCGCGCCCCGAGCATCCGGTTCACCGAGCGACGCGACGCTCACCGAACCACCGACGGACTCGGGAATCTGATTACCGAACTCCAGATATCCGCTACGCTGCGGCACCCCCCGCAGGGCCGCGGCGGCACGGACCCGTCGCGCGTGCGGGGACGGCAGCAACCCGCCCACCTCGTCCACGGAGACGAACGCGCAGTTGATGATCTCGTCCATGTCCAGCCGGATGCGCTCCCGCCATGAGGCAGGCAGCACACCGCCGTCGAAGACGAAGGCCAGCATCTCGCTGTCGAGCCACCCGTCGTTAAGACATGGCGCCCAGTCGATCGCGAGCAGACCACCGATCGGTGGGGCGATACCGAGCTCCTCGGCGACCTCCCGTACGCACGCCGAGTAGGGCGATTCCCCCGGTTCGACAAAGCCTCMCGGAATGTCCCAGCCCGGCTTGTACGACGGTTCAACGAGCAGTATGCGGTCTTCTTCATCGAAGAACAGGACACCCGCCGCAGCGTAGGGTCGCGCCATCGGAGGTCGGTTCAAGCTCGCCTCGGTGCCGTGGTCAGGACGCTGCCGTGGGGTGGCCGGCGGCTTCGAGGACATCGCCGACCGCAGCATCAGACCGTCACCGGGTACGCCGRCCGGGTCCGACAGAGCCCGGTCGACTAGGGAAAAGTCAAGATCCTTCTTCATATTATCACACACTTCACATAGTACTGACGAACGGAATTGATGTTCCTGCCGCCGAGTGGTGGGCGACGCGGTGGACCACTAACGATAGGCGACCACGAAGGGACGCGACCCGCCAGCGTTTCGCGGAACTAAGGTAAAAATAATAAAGACGAACCGGCAAGGAGGGCGGGTGCGGTTACCCCGCCGATCCATATCCGCAACRCGGACCGGACGACGATACGACAGAAAGAATTGTGTCGATAGCGGTCGGTGACAGAGATGACCGGTCAACGCGGAACGGACCGGGAGAACGGGCCGAGGCGGAGCGCGGACCGGCCGTCTTCACCCACCTGCGCCGGCCGGCCGCCGAATGGGTCTCCCCCACGGTGATGGACGACCTCGCGGCAAGACCGGCCGCCTCCCTCGCGGCCGCCTCCCTCGCGGCCGCCTCGGAGTGACGGACGGCGCACCGCAACTCATCGAGAGCTGAGGGCTGCATCTGGACGCCCGTCGGCGGGTATCCGTTCCTCCGAAGGGAGACCGCTTCCCCCGACGGGGGATTCCCGGCCGACCGCAGGAGGTGGATGAGGTGGATCAGGTGACGCCGACCCCGAGCAACCTGAAGATCGTCGTGGTGGKAGCCACGGGGAATGTCGRCACGAGCGTGCTGGCAGCCCTCGGCCGGTCGGCCGAGGTCGGCTCCCTGGTCGGGGTGTCCCGCCGCACCCCGACATGGACGGCGCCGAAGACCCGGTGGGCACAGGCCGATGTCGTCACGGACGACCTCGCCCCGCTGTTCCAGGGCGCCGACGTCGTGATCCACCTGGCCTGGTTGTTCCAACCCACCCACAACCCCTTGACCACATGGCGGACCAACGTCCTGGGATCCATCCGCGTGTTCGAGGCCGTTGCCCGAGCCGGCGTGCCCGCGCTGGTGCATGCCTCGTCGGTCGGCGCCTACTCGCCCGCCGCCCGGGAAGGCATCGTTGACGAGGGATGGCCGACCCACGGCTGGCCCGAGGCCGCCTACACCCGGGAGAAGGCGTATCTGGAGCGGGTCCTCGACACCTTCGAACGTGACTATCCGGGCATCCGGGTGGTACGGCTGCGGCCCGGGTTCATCTTCAAGCGGGAGGCCGCCAGCCAGCAACGGCGCCTGCTCGCCGGGCCGTTGCTACCCGGCCGGGTGGTACGGCCGGCAGCGGCGCCCACGCACCCCGCGACGGTCCCCGTGCTGCCGGATCTGCCGGGGCTACGCTTCCAGGTGGTGCACTCCTCCGACGTCGCGGACGCCTACCGGTTGGCGGCCCTGACCGGGGCCCGCGGCGCCTTCAACATCGCGGCCGACCCGGTGGTCGACGTACCCCTGCTCGCCGACATCCTCAATGCGAGAATCATCCGGATGCCGGCCGGCCTGGCCCGGGGCGCTCTGGCTACCGCCTGGCACCTGCATCTGGTGCCCGCCTCCCCGCAGCTCTTCGACGCCGTCCTGCATCTACCGATCATGGACACCACCCGGGCCCGGACGGAGCTCGGCTGGTCGCCCCGCCACGACGCCCGCGCCGCGATCGGCAGCTTCCTCACCGGCCTGCGCGAGGGCGCGGGCCTGCCCACACCCCCGCTCACGCCAAGCACCGCGCGGAGCCGGTGGGAAGAGGTCCGCACCGGCATGGGGCAGCGGGCCTGACGCGGGGCGCTACCCCYGTCGTAGGGGTTGACGGCCTGTTGGCGGTGGTCACGGTCGTGCGGCGACTGTGTGAGGCCCGGGCCGAGGTGGGCGAAGGAGGTATGTGGTGTCCGCAGAGGCTGCCGTGCCCCCCAGAGCCAGGAAGCACCGGCGAGCGTGCCGTCTTGGGAGGCGTTCCCGGAGGTGAACCGGGTGGTCGTCGGGCGTCTGCTGGGGGATGTGGACGGTGTCCACAACCCGGCCGAGTACAACGACCGCGTDCTCCTTGTACTCCTCGGTGAATCTGCGGCGTGTCGCGCCCATCRCTCGCTCTCCCGACGGATCGGACAGCTAATCCGGGTGTCCACCGAAGCGGGAACGGTCCAGGCGTCGCTCATCCACCGAATCCGGACGACAGACAGGGCAGGCCACAGTTGGRCTCCGTCGCGATGGGGGCGTGGCGGGAAGCATCAGCTGTTACGCGCGGTCTCCGAGCCTGTGATCCGCCTGAGCAGTGGAAGGGTCGAGGTGATGATTCCCAGCGCCGCGGCCAGACCGAGGACGACGAGCGTGTAGTACGCCTCGCCTGGCAAGATCAGATCGTATTTCATCTGGGATTTCAGGAACATGGCCGCCGCCGCGAAGCCTGTCCCGATCGCGAGGGCGGCTCCTGCCAGCAGCGGCAGCGCGCTTTCCAGGCCGATGACTCGTTGCAACAGCCGTAGGGGCGCGCCGGTGAGCCGCAGGATCGCGAAGGGGCGCCTGCGTTCGGACAGGCCCGCGACGATGCTGACGGCGAGGCTGGCGCCCGCGATCGGCAGGGTGGTCAGCAGCACCACGTTGGCCAGCTGGCGCCAGCTGGCCAACTCCTGTTGCTGGTGGGAGCCCCAGTCGTTGACCGTCCGGGCCATGTAGTTCGGGTAGGTCCTGGTCAGCAGGGTCCGGGTCTGCTCCATGGCCGCCGTCGACCCGTCGGTGGTCACGTAGAGCATCTGTACGGGCAGCGTGGCGGCCTGCTCCCGGGAGATCGCGGCGGAGGGCCACTGCTTGACGTTGTTCGACTGGACGTCGAGGAACGTGAAGAGCGGGACGGCCGCGACGCCCACCCCGGGTGGGCAGCGGCCGATGACCGGGATTTGCACCAGGTCGGTGCAGACCACCAGGCCG
The DNA here is from genome assembly GCF_001756285.1 of Frankia sp. CgMI4. Taxonomy (NCBI): domain Bacteria; kingdom Bacillati; phylum Actinomycetota; class Actinomycetes; order Frankiales; family Frankiaceae; genus Frankia; species Frankia sp. CgMI4. The sequence continues at coordinate 10,983 of NZ_MAQZ01000049.1, read as the reverse complement.
GGCGCCCATGGCCGGGGATCCGCCGGGTCCATTCCGATCCTGTGGGGGTTGGCGTGGACGATGCCGAGGCCCCGGAAGCCCGGGACTGCCCGGATGTCCGCGAGGAGCCGGTCCGGCACGGCGCCTGTCATCGGCGGGTCACCGGGCTGCGCACCGTCCACTACCGCGACCCGGGTCTGCGGATCACCGCTGAGCACCCCGCGGTTGTGGTTGATGGTTCCGATGACACTGACCGTCGCCGTGGTGACGAACAGGGCCAGGACCAGTCCGCTGACCGAACGGAAACCAGCCTTCGGGTCGTCCGCGAGCCGGCGCGCCGCGATCAGAGTCGCCGGACGGCTGGTACGCCGTGCGACTACCCGGGCGGCGGCCATGGTGAGCCACGGCCCCCCGACCACCAGGCCCAGCATCACCAGCAGGAAGCCGCCGAGGTAGGCCGCTGTCTGACCGTTGGTGGTCGCCGGGCGGCGATCGACGAAGAAGGCAAGTTCCCCGAGACCGGCCAGCAACGGGACCGGCCGCCAGGCCCGGGGCGGACGTGGGGTCACCCGGCGGGTCACGCCCAGCGGGGAGATGATGACCCGGCGCAGCGCGATACGAGCCGCGATCGCCGCTGCCACCGGGACACCCAGGGCGACCCCCAGAGTCTGGGACGCGGTGAGAGTCAGATCCTCGGCGAAGAAGCGGCTGCCGGTGAACGGCACGGTGGCGAGTACCGGGCGCAGCGCGAGGTAGAGGCCGAAGCCGGCGGCTGTGCCAGCGGCGGCTGCCAGTGCGGACTCGACCGCTGCGATCAACGAGATCTGCCCGGGAGTGGCGCCGACAAGTCGCATCGCGGCGTACCGCTGCTCCCGCGTCGCGGCGGACAGGCGGGTCGCAGTCCCGACGAAGATCAGAACCGGGAAGATCAGCGCGGCGGCCACCACCGAGAGGATGAGGGTCATGGCGTCACCGCGCACGCCCTCGCCGAGACATGCATCGTCGCAGGCGGGCGGCAGCGTGCCGGCGATGGTGGTGACCGCTCGTGCCCCGGGCGCGGCCTTGACCTCGGCCGGGGCGCGGCCGATGACCGCCACCAGCGAGTCCGGAGAGGCAAGCGCGGCGTTACCGATCCTGCCGACCATCCGGCCCGGGATGCGGTCGCCCAGCTGGGCCGCCGGGGTCTCGCGCAGCAGCGTGGCAAGCGCCGGCGAGGCGTAGTACTCGCCGGGGGCCGGAAGCCTGCGCAGACCCGGCGGGACGGGTGAGGTCGGTCCGGTGGCTGCGACGTCCACCTCGATGAGCGACCTGCCGTCGTAGAAGTCGCGGTGGGCCCGCCACCACAGAGGGTCCACCGAGGCCGTCTCGGTCCGGCTGGCAGCGCCGGTGTTGTACCAGAGTTGCCGGGCGTTCGACCGGTCGACGGCGCCCAGGCTGGCGAGCGTGGACAGCAGCAGCCCCACGCCGATGGCGACGGCAGCGATGATCATCACAAGCCGGGCGAGGGCGTGGCGGCCGCCACTGACGGCGAGGCGGAACGCGAAGGGGATCACGGGGCGATCCGTTCGGCCGCGAATGTGCTGGCCCTGCCGTCCCGGACGACGGCCTCCCGGTCGGCGTAGGCGGCGACCCGGGGCTCGTGGGTGACCAGGATGACGGTCGTGCCCTGCTCGCGGGCCGTACCCACCAACAGTTCCATCACCTGTTCGCCGGTGAGCGAGTCGAGTGCGCCGGTCGGCTCGTCGGCGAAGAGCACCTGGGGCCGGGCGACCAGGCCACGGGCGAGCGCGATGCGCTGCGCCTGGCCTCCCGACAGTTCGCCGGAACGGCGCCGCTGCATGCCGTCCAGGCCGAGCCGGGCGAACCAGGGCCGGGCCTGGGCGAGTGCTCCTGCCCGGCTGGTGCCGCCGAACAGCAATGGCAGAGCGACGTTCTCCTCRGCGGTCAGCTCGGGGACGAGCTGACCGAACTGGAAGACGAAGCCGAAGGTACGCCGGCGCAGTTCGCTGCGCCGGGCCTCGTTCATGGTGTCGATTCGTCGGCCGTTGAAGTGCACCTCCCCCGAGTCGGGGGTGAGGATGCCGGCCAGACAGTGCAGCAAGGTGGACTTGCCGGAACCGCTCGGGCCCATGATGGCGAGCACCTCGCCGGCATCGACGGTCAGGCTGGCGCCACGCAGGGCAGGGGTCTCACCGAAAGTGAGCGCAAGATCGCGGGCCTCGATCAGGACGGTCATGAGCGCACCACCTCGGCGATCGCGCCCAGCCGAGCCGTGGTCAGGTCGATCCAGCGCAGATCGGCTTCCAGATGGAACAGTCCGTAGTCGGCGAGCAACGCGTCGACGAGCGGGCCGGTACGCCGTAGCTCGGTCAGCTCGCGCATCCGCCGCAGGTGGGCAGCGCGCTGCGCGTCGAGGTACTGCTGGGCGTCGCGGCCGAGCATCAGCGCCAGCACGACCTTGGTGAACAGCACCGTCCGCAGGGAGGGTTCGGGCGCCACCGGCTCGGTCAGCCAGCTCTCGAACTCCRTCGCCCCTGCCTCGGTGATGACGTAGCGCTTGCGGTCGGGCCCGTCGCCGGGCTCCGCCTCRCCGACCATGACCTTGCCGTCGCGCGCCAACCGGCCGAGCGTGGCGTACACCTGCCCGAACGGCAGTGGCTTGCCTCGGCCGAAGAACTCGTCGTAGACGCGCTTGAGGTCATAGCCGTGACTCGGCTCCCGCTCCAACAGCCCCAGCAGGGTCAAAGGAACACTCACGAGGGCACTGTACGCTAGGAATATACTTCAAGTGTATACCTCGCGAGGATGCGGCGGTGGCCTGCGGCGAAGCGGACACCGGCATCGCTACAGAGGTGCAGGACGGGATGAAGTCGCCGGTGTGACCGGGGTCAGGTTCCCATCGTCGCCCGGCAGGCAGCCGCGTAGCYGCCAGTAGCGGGTCAGCAGCTCCGTAGTCGGCTCCGCTACGTCATCGCAATCTTTGGTGATCTCCGGACGTAGCGCGCCGCGGACAGATGGAGTTCCCAGACCGTGCCACCACCGCCGATGACGCCATGATCCCACCGCCCTGCCACCGGATCGCGCCCGCAAGGTCCCGGAGGCTCACCCAGGAGACCCACGCCCCGGCTACACCACCTGACCACCCCGGGCCAGCTCCACGCCGGCCGGACGGGGGGCTCGGGGGGTCGCCCCCCGGAAAACATCGCGGCCCGCCGGGAAGCCGACCAAAGGTCGGCAACCACGACGGGCCAGCTTGTGGACCTCCTCCGGAGATACTCCAACCCCTCTTGTGGGTACCTCCGCGATCTTCGGACCCTCTGCACCGTCCTAGACGAAGTCGACGAAGGCCCTCAGCCCGGCTTGCCGGGCAACACCGGCCGCGGGCGTCGTCCCACCGTGCGCAAGGTCACAGAGCGGCTCTCCCCCGCTGACATCGAGTCCCTGATCGATCTCTACCGGGCGGGCACGACCGCCCAAGCGCTCGCGGAGAAGTTCTCGATCGGCCCGACCTCCGTGAAGGTCCTGCTGCGCGAGCGGGGCGTACGACGAGGCGGCACCTCACCAACAGCAACCTGACCCGGCCGCGGAAGCCCGGCTGCCCTCGTGGCGGCCGGGCTTTCTGCTGCACCAGCAAGGTCAACTAAACAGGAACCACACCCATGGAACACGCACCATCACACGAAAGGATCATCAACCAGGAAGGCGCCCCACCCGCCGAGCAGTCATACGACGAGCGCCTGATCAGCCGAGGCATCGAGGCCGCCGCCCAGGAGAAGCGGCCCATCGACGACCGCACCGCGCGCTACATCGCCGGACAGCTGCACGGTGGTCAGGTCAGCGCCCTCTACAGCCTGGCCAGCACCGGCAACATTATCGAGGACACCGTCTACCACGAGTTGTACGAAGACCTCGAATCCCAGACGCCGGAAGTCGCCTCGTGGGTCGAAGCGCTGCGAACCTACTGCCAGGCCAGGCCCGACAAGGGTCCGGTGAGCGGCTGGGCCGAGCACGCCGCTCTCCTTGACCGCATCGAGGCCACGCGGGAGCGCACGCGGATGCTCGGCGGGATCGCCGTCGCCCCCGAACTGGCCGAAGCCGACGAGACGTCCAGGAAAGATCATTTCCTGCATCCAGACCGACTGAACGAACTGTTCGGCGAACCGCCGGACGAGGAGATCGGCCGCGCCGAGGAGCTGGGCTGGTTCGGCCTGATCGTCGACCACGGCACCGGCGGCGGCACGATCATCTCCCAGGACGAGCAGGGCTTTCGGTACGTCTGGGAGACGGAGGACGGTGAAGCCCTCGACCAGCGGTGGGAGGCCGTCCTCCGGGAGTACCGACGCTACGAAGACGCTCTTGTCCAGCTCGAACGACACGAGCAGGACGACCGGTGCGAACGGGTCGGCTACGCCTGCCCGGAGTGCGAAGAGCAGATCATCGAACACTCGGTCGGACTTGACGAGTCCACCTGGACGCACCAGGACGGCGGACCGCTGTGCCCCGTCGTCGGAGACGGCGGCTACCAGCCGGCGCAACCAGGCCTCTGGCGGGACGGCGAGATCGTGCCCCTGGCTGAGCAAGCTGACGGGGACGACGCCTAAGGTGACGGACCCCGCGTCTACGTGGCCAGCCTCGCCGACTACACCAACGGCGAGCTACACGGCCGCTGGATTGCCGCTGATCATGATGTCGAAGACCTGGAGGGCGCCGTTGCCCGCATCCTGGCGACCTCACCAGCCCGGCGGCACGGCGAGGYGGCCGAGGAATGGGCCATCCACGACTACGAGGGCTTCGATGAGGAGGTCACGTCCACGCTGGGCGAGGGCCGTCGCTACGACCGTTTGACCCCGCCACCGTTCAATCTTGGTGCAGGGTCCCGAAATCACTGTCCGCCCAGTCGCCAAGCGGCTCCTGACCAGGGACGATGCCCAGTGAGTCTCCGACCGACAACATCATCCACCGAGCCGAACATGTGTTCCGTGGCTCTGGTGGGTCCGGACACCGCGGTCCGTCTGGTGACCGCGATCATGGGCACGGTCGAGCTGGAATCCGGATGGGGACCGGTCGTCACTCAGCCGCCGGTGATTTCCTGACGCCAGGCGGAGAAGAAGTGGCGTAGCCGGTCGGCGGCCGGGCCGGGCAGCCCCAGGTCGTCGTCGGTGAACCGGCCGATGGTTCCGATCATGTCGGCGAACACCCGCAGGTCGAAGCCGCCATCCTGGGCCTGGGCGAGGTGGACGAGCTCCTCCTTGGCGAAGACGTTCACCAGGTCGTACACGTCGGTGAAATCACGCGCCTCGGCTCGGCCGAACAGAGCGAGGGTCTTGCGGGCCGCCAGGTCGTGGGCGCTGAGTGTCGGGCCGAGTTCGGTGAGGGTGGGTGGTTCGTCCGGCGGGCTGTCGACGCCAAGATCCACGATCAATACCTCACCATCTGTCTCGACGACAAGTCTGGCGAAGCTGTCCGTGAGCTGGACCCGCCGAACGGCCCAGCCCTGCGAAGCCGCTGCGCGTTCGAACGCCGCCGCCGTGTCGGGGATCGATGCCGTGGGCGGGAGGGCGGTGAACAGATCGACGTCGCGGGTTTCGCGGTCGACGAGATCACGCACGATGAGCGCGGCGCCGCCCGCGACCGCGAAGCCCGCGCTCTCGGGCAGCCCGAAGAAGATCCGCGCAACCGCCCGCTGCAACGATGTGATCATCTGAAGGCAGCCCGTTCCCAGGCGCGCCGGATCGGGGCGGGAAGGACGAGCTCCGGCCAGGCGTCGGCGAGCAGTGCCCCGTCGACGTAGGCGAGGATGTCATCCGCCGTCCCCTCTCGCAGGACGATCTCGTACAGCCTGTGGCGCTGTCGGYGGTCGGCGAGGTCGTAGGTCCGGTCGGGGTTGGACCAGTTCAGATGGACAGGCAGGCGCACCCGTGCCAACGCCTGCCGTATCGGGAGCCGAGGCAGCCGATCCGGCACGGTGAACGGTCGCCCCCGCCCGTCCACCACGACCTCGAACGAGGGCACCGGCACCGCGTCGAGCCGGAAGCCCGCCGCCGCCAGCAGACGCGTCGCGGTCTCCAACGTCGGTGACTTCACCCCGTGCTCATAGGCCGCCAACGTCGGCCGTGACGTGCCCGCCCGCCGCGCGAGCTCAGCCCCGGACAGGCCCGCCTCCAGCCGCGCGGATTCGATCAGTCGGCCTGTCAGCGAATCCGCCATRCCCCCTCCACTGCGACCCCCTCCGCTACGGTCCTCTCCATCACGACACCAAACGTATCCGATGAGATACGCTACCCGTCTTTCGGTCCGTCCGCCGGCTCATTCGGCGTGGACCGTCATAAGCCACGCCGCCAGGCGGCCCGACGCGCCMGGGAGATGGCCGAGTAGGCCGTCAGGTCGATGTCCGAAACCGGTGAGGAGGGCTCGCAGCTGCGGATCRCTGATCGCATCGGTCAACGCACGGGTGAGGCGGTCAGCGCCGAGTATCTGGATGTCCCGGGTGTGAAAGCGGCGCGGCGCAGGGTCGACAGGCTCAGCCAGACCCAGCCGGTTCGTGACGTCGGCGAGGTGACTGGCCGCGGCACACAGCGCCGCCTCACGCTCCCGCCACCGCATCGCGCGCAGCGCACGGTGAAGGTACCGACCGACCTGGCCGCCGAGGGCCAGCTGCGCGAACGCGGTCATCAGCCACTTGTTGTACGGGGCCCACCGGCATTCGAGCAGAAACCCGATCCGGGCAAGGTCACGGGCCACCCGGGCCGCAAGCACGCGCGAGCCAAGATCGTCGTCCCGGCCGCCGGCGCGGCCGACGAACGGCTCCTCCTGGCTGACCCGCAGCCAGCCGGCCGCCAGGACATAGCGCCAGACATCATCGGGATACCAGGCCAGCGCCCGGCGCCGCGCGGTAAGAAGAGCGAGCGGGTCATGCAGAACCACGCCGCCCGTGAGACTCGCCAGGATCTGCGTCGGCGCCAACAGCCAGTCCGCCAGACCCATCCCGTCGGCGGGGTCGACACCGAGTCGATCGACGAAGAACGCTCGCGTGGTCGTCACCTCCACCTGGTGGTGCGGCCGGCCGTCATGTCGGTCGCTGTCCGGATAGATGACCGGGAAACCCTCGAACCGAGCCGGCAGCCTCTCCAGCGTGACGTTGACCGGCTCGGTGTCAAAGCCCGGCGGGACGAACAACTGCACACGAGGGCCGAAATCGTGGTCCGGGGAGACCTCGTCATCGAAACCGAGCACCTCGGAACCCTCACCGAGCAACGCCGCGGCATGAGGCACACCCGGCACCAGCGGCCGAACCGCCAACAGATCGCGCCCGCGGGGTTCCCGGAGGCTCGCCCCAGGAGGCCCCGGCCTTGGCCCACCCGGACACCACCGAACAGCCGCCCACCAGATCCATGCCGGTCGCACGGGGGTCCGGGGGTCCCTCCCGGAAAACATCGCGGCCCGCCGGGAGGCTGACCAAAGGTCGGCAACCACGACGGGCCGGCTCGTGGAGCTCCTTCGGAGATACTCCAACCCCACCACTGGCTATCTCCGCGATCTTCGGACCCTCTGCGCCGTCCTGGACGAGGCCGACGAGGATCCTCAGCCCGGCTTGCCCGGCAAGACTGGCCGCGGACGCCGACCCACCGTGCGCAAGGTCACAGACCGGCTCTCCCCCGCCGACATCGAGTCMCTGATCGATCTCTACCGGGCCGGTGCGACCRCCAAGGCGCTGGCCGAGAAGTTCTCGATCGGCCCGACATCCGTGAAGGTCTTGCTGCGCGAGCGGGGCGTACGACGGGACAGTACTCCAGCTACATCAACCTGACCGGCTGCGGAAGCCCGRCTGCCCTCGTGGCCGCCGGGCTTTCTGCTGCATCAGCAAGGTCAACTAAACAGGAACCACACACATGGAATACGCACCATCACACGAAAGGATCATCAACCAGGCAGACGCCCTACCCGTCGAGCAGTCATACGACGAGCGCCTGATCAGCCGAGGCATCGAGGCCGCCGCCCAGGAGAAGCGGCCGATCGACGACCACACCGCGCGCTACATCGCCGGACAGCTTCACGGCGGTCAGGTCAGCGCCCTCTACAGCCTGGCCAGCACCGGCAACATTATCGAGGGCACCGTCTACCACGAGTTGTACGAAGACCTCGAATCCCAGACGCCGGAAGTCGCCTCGTGGGTCGAAGCGCTGCGAACCTACTGCCAGGCCAGGCCCGACAAGGGTCCGGTGAGCGGCTGGGCCGAGCATGCCGCCATCCTTGATCGCATCGAGGCCGCCCAGGAACGGGCGCGGATGCTCGGTGGGATCGCCATCGCCCCACAGCTGACCGGCAGCGACGAGGGACCGGGAAACGATCATGTCCTGCATCCCGACCGACTGGACGAACTGTTCGGCGAACCGCCGGACGAGGAGATCGGCCGGGCCGACGAGTTGGGCTGGTTCGGCCTGATCGTCGATCACGGCACCGGCGGTGGCATGATCATCTCTCAGGACGAGCAGGGCTTTCGCTACGTCTGGGAGACGACTGACGGCGAAGYCCTCGACCAGCGGTGGGAAGCCATCCTCCGGGAGTACCGCCGCTACGAAGACGCCCTCGTCCAGCTCGAACGACACGAGCAGGACGACCGGCGTGAACGGGTCGGCTACGCCTGCCCGGAGTGCGAAGAACAGATCATCGAGCACCCGGTCGGGCTCGACGAGTCCACCTGGACGCACCAGGACGGCGGGCCRCTGTGCCCGGTCGTAGGGGGYAACGGCTACGAACCGGCCAAGCCGGGCGTCTGGCGAGACGGCGAGATCGTGCCCTTGGCCGACGAAGCCGACGGTGATGATGCCTAAGGTGATGGACCCCGGGTCTACGTGGCCAGCCTCGCCGATTACATCAACGGCGAACTACACGGCCGCTGGATTGCCGCTGATCGTGATGTTGAAGACCTGGAGGGCGCCGTTGCCCRCATCCTGGCGACGTCGCCGGCCCGGCGGYAGGGTGAGGCGGCCGAGGAATGGGCCATCCATGACTATGAGGGCTTCGAGGAGGAGGTTACGTCCAGCCTGGGTGAGTGGCCGTCGCTCCAGGATCTGAGCCAAGTGGCCAAGGGCATCGCCGAGCATGGCCTGGCGTACGGCGCGTGGGTGGYGTACGTGGGCCGCGCGAGCGATGAGCTGGCGGACCGCTTCGAGGATTTCTACCGCGGCGAGTGGGGATCGATTACGGATTACGCCGAAGACTACCTCCGGGAGACGGAAATCTACCGGGTCCTCGACGAGTTGCCGGAATATATCAGTCACTACGTCAGCATCGATGTGAAGCAGTATGCCGAAGACCTGACGAGCACGATGCACGTGGCGGATACGCCGGAGGGTGGGGTGTGGGTGTTCAGCGTCTCGTAGAGAGAAGAAACCACTGATCACCCAGACCGCCGCATCTCCTAGAACGTTGCCCGCTGGTAGTTAGGCCGGATGCCCAGCCGCTGGCTAAACTCGTCGGCGATTTCCTTACAGCTCTGCCAGGCCCACTCGGCGCAACCGTGGCCGAGGACGCGATCAGGGAAGAGATTGCCAGTGCCAGCCATCAGTTTGTTGTGCGCGAAGCGCTGCTGGGTCGCGAAATCTGCATCAAGCTCGTGGGGAGTATGTGAACCGAGCGAACGCACCTTGTAGTGCACCAAGGCGTTGCGAAGCTTAATCACCAGATTCACGTCCTGGTAAGGCTGCTGGCCGGCAGGGAACATCGCCACATCGGCTGCATCGAGGATCACATTTAGTTTTGTCAGCGTCTTCGCCCTCTCAAGGTTCCCTCCGTTCCACAGCCATCGCATCCGAAACTTGGCATCGTCCGAAAGTGGAGCAGTGTAGGCGTCTGGGTGGCCGTCGTGCCCATCGACGACGTCGAGGAAAATCTCGTTGACGAATGCCTCAAGGAAAAAGCACGAGGAAGTGATGGCGTTTACCACAAACGCGCGGTGCTGGGCGTTGAAGATCGGCCCAGTTGTAGCGTCTTCCAAGCGACCGGCTTCTTCGGCGAAGAGTTGCGCGCTGAAGAGATAGTKCGAGGAGAAGTAGCTGCGCGTTGTGACAGACAAACTACTGGATGTTGTGGCAGCCAAGGCGGCGCGTGCCTGAATGACGGCGGGCTCCTCGGYCAAGATCCGATCTCCTTCTGCTCGACGCTGYCTCCGGTGCGTCCGGGATGCGTGGCATCCTACGTCCACAAGATCCACTCCAGCCGAGTGCGAAGAGGTCCGGGCGTACGTCGAGGCGCAGGCCCATGACGATGTTGCCCAYCTGGAGAAGGCCGCTTCGGAGCTGGTCGGCCTGAACCGACACGAGATCTGGGACGTTCACTGCCAGGGGAGCCGTTGGTGGGTCGTGACGAATATGACCAACCTCTACTCCCAGACGGACTTCAAGAGCCGGGATGTGGTGCTCACCTTCCACGTCGGGCTCATGACCCGACTCGTGCAGCAGCAGGAGCGGGACACGCCTGTGACACCGGACGCGGCGGCCATGCTTCCTGGCTCGTGGCGGCGCTGGGAGCAGGCATGGGAAACGTTCGACGCCGGAGACGAGGCCGAAGATTTCCAAGCCGTCGGCGCCGCCCGCCTGACGTGTAAGCAAATCCCAAGTTTACGCCCGCGGGCTGCTGACGTCCAGCAAGGCGCGAACGCGCATCTTCGGCCCCAATCCTACCGCTTCCTTGACGATCTTCCAGAAAGCATCCGCCACTACGTCAGCATCGATGTCGAGCAGTGTAAGTATTCGGCGATGGCGTGGAGGGGCTGGTTCCGCCGTGTGGCGGTGTCGTGGCTGTGGCGGGAGTCGGGCGGARTGTCCGCGGGATGCTGGTGGGGGGTTGTGGGCTCTTCGTGATACGTCGGGTGTAGTTCCTGATACCGAGGACGCTGGTGATGTGTCCTGGGTGGTGTGTCTGTTCTGTCTGTCACCGATGATGTCACCGAGGTGGCGTACTGGCGTGGGCGTGCCGAGCGGGCCGAGGAGTGTGCGGAGAAAG